>CAZFPN010000014.1:0-15917 GCA_964521015.1 uncultured Rickettsiales bacterium
TGCGATGCTTGGCAGTATGATAGTGGAAATGATTAGAGACTTTATATCAACAAAAAAAAGTAAAAAGGAATAGGCGATTAGAGTCCCCCCCAGCCCCACCATGCTTTCAATTAAAAAGCCGATAAAAAAAGAAAAGGCAAGTAAAATCGGCATCATATCTTTGATAAATCTTTGAAAATTGCATCTTTTAAAGTCAAGGTTTTTTCTGTTTTTTCGTAAAAATTTCCATCAATATAATTGAAGTATTTCAACCGTGAAACAGGGGAAGAAAACCAAATTTGTTTGCTTGCGAAATGCTTGTTGATGACATATTCCCCATTCGGAGCGGAAATTGTTAAAACTCCGTCGTCTGTTAAATCTGTTTCAAAATCTTCGTTTTTTTCCAATTCTTCGTATAAATCTTCTAAAAACTTTTTCGCTATTATTTCAAAATCAATCATACTAAACATAAAAACTTTCACCACAACCACACTTCCCTTTTTCATTTGGGTTTTTAAAGATAAAACCTGAATTGATGCCATCATTTTCGTAATCCATCTGTGTTCCAACAACCCACATAGAAATTTTTGGGTCAAGAAAAATGCATATATCTTCTTCAATAAAAAGGTCGTCATATTTGGAAATGTTGACACCTTCTTCTGCAAATTCAAGGTCATATTTCATTCCGCTACACCCTTTTGGCTTTAAGGCAAGACGAATTCCTGCTGGCTTTTTGCCTGTTTCTTGCTCTCTTTCTTTGATAAGCATTTTGATTTGCTCTTTTGCATTCAAAGTAAGGGAAAGGTAGGTAACAATTTCGTTATCAAATTTCATATTTTAAAAAAACCTTACCATAATACTAAACTTTTTTTATGATTAGTCAAGATGAATTTTTTCCATAATTTCGTTTTCTTCCAGTGTCCCGAAATCTTTTTTTATTCTTATTATGAGAGCAAAACCTAAAGATTGCACTGAAATTCCAACAACAATCGCCGTAAGCATTAAAACAGAAGGAAGGGGGTTTGTGAAGCCTTCAACACTTTCAACAACGTGATGAACAATTGGAAAGCTTGAGTTTTTGTAATAACCTAAAAGCAGATAGAAAATTATCACGGATGTGGAAAAAATTGAAGCACAGACCATTTTTTTGAAAATGTTTTGCCAAAATAAAGCACCACAAAGCCCACCAGAAAACAAGATTGCAAAAGCAAAAAAAGCAAATTCAAATGGCATAATTATTTTATAGTTTTATTTTCTTTTATAATTTTTTTCTGCAAAAGCAAAATTCCGTGAAGCAAACCTTCGGCAGTTGGCGGGCAACCAGGCACATAAACATCAACAGGAACTATTCTATCGCACCCACGAACAACTGAGTAAGAATAATGGTAATAGCCTCCACCATTCGCACAACTTCCCATTGAAATTACATATCTTGGCTCGGACATTTGGTCGTAGACTTTTCTAAGTGCAGGCGCCATTTTGTTTGTCAAAGTTCCAGCGACTATCATAACATCTGCTTGCCTCGGTGAAGGACGAAACATAATGCCGTATCTATCTAAATCATATCTTGAAGCGGCGGTTTGCATCATTTCCACAGCACAACAAGCAAGACCAAAAGTCATTGGCCAAAGGCTACCAGCCCTAATCCACCCTACAATTTCGTCAAATTTTGTTACTATATAACCTTTGTTATCTAATTCATTTTTTATATTCTTGAAGTAGGCATCTTGATTGATTAAGTTCTTCATAAAAAAAAGAAAACTATATATTGTTGCAATTAGAATAAAAAAGATAACTGCAAAATGCAAGAAAAAAGATTGATTTATTTTTATTTCCTTAATAAGCTTGAACCTTTGTTTTTGAGCACTTTTTTTCCATTATTTTGAGTATTATGAAGAGTATTAGTCTGACCCCTGTCATCATTTGCTTTCGCTTTTTTTCCGTTATTTTGAATAGCTAAAAAACTATTGCCAGATATATTATCATCTTTTATTGCTTCCAAATTTAAACTTGATGTTTGCGTTTCAGCAATTGGAGTATTTTTTGTAACTTTTGTATAATCAATTTTCTTTTCAAATTCAAGTGTTTTTGTTTGATTATATTTTTCTTGATTGGCGAATTTAACTAAATTTTTATCAGCATCAAAAAGTGCATATTCGGTTTCGTTATTATTAGGCAAAACATCTTTAGCATTTTTATCTAATAAATCCTTTAAATCATTTTCATTAAATGCCACAATACAGATTTTTGAAGATTGACGAAGTTTTATAAGAGCTTCATTGTAATAATTTAAATCGTGAATATTTTTATCATCTGCATAGTCTTGATAAGAATATGCTTGTTTTTGGATTTTATCTTTATTTGCTTCGTCAAAATTTGGTCTATAATGCTTACCTGATACTTCGGAATAAAGGTCTTCTGAATCAAAATAAGAAACTCTAGTGAGGTATTCTTTTATCGTCTTTACAAGATTGGGGTCAATATTGTGTTGTTTAATAAATTCTTTATTTGTGTATTTTTTGTATAGCATTATATCTTCTTGATTAGGCAGTGTTGCTAAAAATCCATATCTATCGCCATGTTTGGCACCGAAAGGTCTTGTTGGTAAAATTGAAAAAGATAGGCTTTGAGGGTAAAGTGATGGATTTTTTAATTTTTCTCCTATAATCTTTAGTCCTTGTTCTCCGTAAGTGCTTTTCTTATCAGTTTGTAAATCAGTAAACAAATGAGATTTTAAAAATGTTCTGACACCAACCCTTCCTTCTTGTAAAGCTTTTTCCATTGTATCATTTTCAGAAAACTTTTTTACAGAATTAAACCATTCTTGGACTTTTTTGTTAAAATTTTGCATAATATATTCAAATTAGCTATATTTATATTATTACAACATTTTTAGAAAGAATGAAAGAGAAATTTTAATAATATCTAAATTTTTGCAAGGTTTAAAATGTTTTTGCAAGCTAAATTTATGTTTTTTTCATTTCTTAAAGCCCCTTTTCTTGCATAAAGCCTTGCTTTTAAAGGGTAAGCAAAATAAGTTTGACGAACAACAAAAAGCCCATTTACAAAGTAAATCAAAATAGTTGCCCTTTTTGGTGAATATTCTTCAAAAAGCTCTATTTCAATTCTAATACTTTCCCCTGTTTCTTCCGCAATTTGCATTACACCTGAGGAAGGAAGCCTTGGAATGTGCCATGTTCGCATTTTACCATCTTGCGAAAAACCTTCAATGATTTCAAGACCTAAAGCCTCATTCAAATAAAGCGGATGCCATTTTTTGACATTATGCAAGTTGCAAACAATTTCTTTGACTTTAGCAAAATCTACATCTATGTTTATCTCACTTTTAAAGGCATGTTTTGAAGGAAAAATAACTTCAAAAAGTGTTGTAAAGATGATTACTAAAAACACAATTCCAAGCAAAATAAGAACCATAAAAAAAGATATAATTGTTATAAAGTAAATGATTAAAAGCAGAAATGCAAGCAATAATTTTCTTGACTTTGTGGCTAAAATATTTTATCATTAAAGATTATAATCAAGAATTTATGAAAGAAATTTGGAAGTATTTTTGGGAAGAAATGAAACCTTATAAATGGTGGTATTTACTTCTTTTTCAAACGATTATTACAGGACCTTTATATTATGTTTTTTATAATTACTCAATAAAACTTGTTTTAGATGTTTTGACTTCAAATGAAACATTTAAAATTGCAAAACTTTACACCCCCTTTGCGCTTTATGTTGCAACGGAAATTTACATAAACATAATTTGGAGACTTTCTGGTGTTGCAGGTCTTAACTGCATTCCGCAAACAGAAAATGCAATTACATTAAAAACTTATCACTATGTTGCAAATCATTCTTACAAATTCTTTACTGAAATGCCATCAGGGCAGATAATTTCAAAAATCAAAGGCATTAGTGATGGTTTTAACAATTTAAGGAACAACCTTCACTTTCAATTTGGAGGAATGGTGATGACGGTTCTTGCTTGCATTATTGCAATTTCCTTTGTTGCACCTATTCTTGGGCTTTTTATGTTTGGCTGGATAATTCTTTTTGGTCTTATTTCAGGGGTTTTAGCAAGAAAAATGGAAAAAATTTCATTTGCAGAAAGCAATGCGAAACATTTATTTAATGGGAAAATTGCAGATACAATCACGAACATTCAAACCTTATTTTCTTTTGCATCAAGAAGACGGGAATTTGAAGGTTTTAAAAAGCACTTAAAGGAGGAAGTTCTGCCAAAACAACAAGCTTTATGGAAATTTGAGATATTTTTTCAAACTGTTATGGGTTTGCTTTATGTAATTTTTCTTTCTGGGTCGTTATCTTTTATAATTTACCTTAAAGTTAAAGGTTTGCTTTCAATTGGAGATATGTATTTCATTTTAGGTCTTAGTTGGCATTTTATGGATACAGCTTGGAGGGCGACAATGGAATTTGAAGTTTTGCTTAAAAATATTGGTGACTTGAAGTCTTCTTTTGAGATAATCAAAAAACCAAATGAACCTGATGCAAACGAAGGAAAATCAATTTTAATTTCAAACCCTAGTATAGAATTTTCTGAAATTGGCTTTAAATATGGTAAAAATGCAGTTTTTGAAGGGCTAAATTTGAAGATAGAAGCAGGGGAAAAAATTGGTCTTGTTGGACTTTCGGGGGCTGGAAAATCAACAATTGTGAGCCTTTTGATGAGATACAACGAATTAAATTCAGGGAAAATTCTTGTTAGCAATCAAAATACAGCGAAATTTTCAAAAAACTCACTTAGAGAGCAAATCGCCGTTATTCCCCAAGATATAATGCTTTTTAACAGGACGATAGGTGAAAACATCGGCTATGCAAAACCAAATGCAAGCAAGGAAGAAATAATTGAATCTGCCAAAAAAGCATATATTCACGAATTTATTGAAAGCCTACCACAAGGTTATGAAACTTTAGTTGGGGAGCGAGGGATTAAGCTTTCTGGAGGGCAAAGGCAAAGGATTGGCATTGCAAGAGCCATCTTAAAAAATGCCCCTATTTTAATTTTAGACGAAGCAACTTCAAGCCTTGATACAGAAAGTGAAAGCTATATTCAAAATTCCATCAACAATCTTTTAGATAAAAACATAACCGTCATTGCAATCGCCCACAGGCTTGCGACTCTTAAACATATGGATAGAATTCTTGTTTTAGAAAATGGGAAAATTATAGAAGAAGGAAAGCACGATGAATTGCTTGAAAAAGAAGGGCTTTACAAACACCTTTGGGAGGGGCAGAAAATTTAGCTTGACTTTGTGATATTTGAATATTATAGTTGACTTAATTTTTTGACATCTAAATATGTTTTTACGAATTCTTATAGCAATTGGCATATCTTTTAATGTATTTGCAAAACACGATTTTATTGTTAATGGGGGATTAGGATTCGCACCTGCAACCTTAGGCTCTAAAGAAACGAAGATTTTGCCATCTTTGGGATTTACTTTAAATTACGAAAATAAACTTGAATTGAGCCTCGGTGAAGTAAAGGCAAAGTTATTTTCTAATGAAAAATTTAATTTTGGGTTAAATCTTGGAATTGAAGAAGGTAGAAAAAGAAAACAAGATGAAGAAATGCTAGAAGGCATTGAAGATATTCCATTTATGGGGGCTTTTGGTTTGTTTGCAAACTATAAAATTGGAAATTCGTTTTTGAAGCAAAGGGAAAATCATTATTTAGCAAAAGACTTAAGTCTTTTAAAAGTGAGATTTCGTTAGGTTATGTAAAGCTTGTTAATCAGAAAATAATCTTACAAAATGGTTTTTTATTTTCGTTTTATGGGTCAAAATTAATGGACGAATTTTTTGGAATTAGCGAAAAGGAAAGCTTGGAAAGTGGTCTTAGTGCTTATAGTGTAAGAAAGTTTTCCCTTGCTAGCATTCATTTCAACTCAAGTGTTGCTTACATCTTAAATAAAAAAACATTCATAACTCTTGGTGGTTCTTATTATATTTTTTCAAAAGATGCAAAGAACTCTCCATTAATTAAAGAAAGAGGCAAATCTGATGGCTTTAGCATTGCTTTATCTTTAGCTTATAAAATTAAATGATTTTTCAAGCTTCTATATTTGCTGAACAATTTTAAGGTAAAACTGAAAACTAAAATTTAAAGAATCTAGATGACACTTTTTCTAAAAAATTCTAAATCACTTTAATACCATTTTTTAAGACATCTTGCTTAAAATTAAGCCTTCCTGTTGCGCTATCAATTTCAAAAACTTCTTTCCAAATGCCTCCACTTGCAACCTTTAAAATGAAGTTATTGCCGTTGATAGTCCCAAATTCAGCAATTCCAGACCAATTTTGTTGAAAAATAAATGATGCAGAACTTGAAGTATTTGCTTTGTTTAAAACAATTCTAACATCGCTTATTTCAGCATTAAAAAGGCTGTATGAAGAGCGAACTGCCAATTTGTTGTTTTCATCCGCCGTTGCATTTATTCCAAATTTTTGAGGGTTTTTGATGAGATTTTCCAAATTTAAAACATCTTGCTCTAATTTTGCAATTTTTTCTTCAAGCATTTGAGTTGAATGATTTGAAACATTGCTTGAAGTCCCTCCTGACATTTCAACAAAATGATTGCCATTGAAAACAAAAGGCTTTCTTTCGTCTTTAACCCACAAAATTAAACCCTCCTTCGGCTTTATAAAATGCCAACCATTCATATAAAATGCTAAATGATTGGCAAATTCCTCAAAAACTTCTTTCGCATTTTTATCAACCAAAATCAATTTTCCTTCTTCTAAATCACTTGGGGGAAGGCTGTAAGGTGTTAAGCTTTCAAGACAAGAATTGAGAATGCTATCAAGCCTTAGAAGTGCTTCGTTGAAGGTTGTATCTTTGTTTAATTGACCATAGATAAGAAGTGGCAAGCTTAAGTTTTTTGTCTTTTCCATATTTGAATGAATTTTTCTTTTTTAGGAAGTAAGATGTTTGACTTAGTAAGCAAAAATTGGTGGGGGTGGCAGGAATCGAACCTGCGACCAAGGCGTTATGAGCGCCCTGCTCTAACCTCTGAGCTACACCCCCATTTTGAAATTAAATAAAATATCTAATTTGATTTGTCAAGCAGATTATTGATTTTATATAATATAATATTTCATTCCTAACAAAACAGTGGTTCTTGTTGTTTTTGCACCTTTAAATTTTGAAAGAGCAGTTGTGTAATTTGCCTCAAGATACGCCCCAATTCCAAATAATTTTGCTTGAATTCCAGCACCAGCAAGAATAAAGTCGTTTTTATAGTCTTGGATTTTTTCTTTTCCATAACCAACTGCAATATAAGGTTCTGCAATGAAAAGGTTTAGCATTAATTTTCCTTTTGCTCCGTAATAGAAAGGGTCTTTAATTTCGTCTTTCTTTGCAAATAGTTTTTCAGCAAAAAGTTCCACACCTAATTTTGTTATAAGCAAGTTAAGTTCAACCCCTGTTTGACCGCTAATTAACATACCATTTAACTTTGGGGAAGACCCTTTATCAGCTTTCATTTCAGAAGTTGCACCACCAAAGCCAGCACCAACATACCACGAAATTAAGGCAAAGGAAGGCTTTATGCTTAAAAATAAAACTGCACAGATGGTTAGGAATCTTTTCATACTTATTTATTGATTATTTAATATTTTTTTTAATTCACCGCTTTCATAAAGCTGTTTTGCTATATCAGAACCGCCGATAAATTCCCCATTAATATAAAGCTGTGGAATTGTTGGCCAATTGCTGAATTCTTTGATGGCACTTCTTAAACCTTCGTCTTCAAGAATGTTGACATCTTTAAATTCAACTTCCAATTTTGCTAATATTTGACACACAACCGCAGAAAAACCACACATAGGAAATTGCTTGCTCCCTTTCATGTAAAGAACAACTTTGTTTTCCTTGATTTCGCTTGCAATTCTTTCAAAATAATCTGTCATTGTTATAAAAAAACATACACGTTATGATTGTTTCTAAAATAAAGTTTGCTATTTGTCAATTTTTAAATTTTTTATTATTTCAAAAAAAGACTTGCAAATAAAAAAACAAATCTTTAACCATTATTAAAAATAAATAATTTAATTTTACTTTTATGAAAAAGTTTCCAATCGCTTTATGTCGTGGTGATGGCATAGGTCCTGAAATTATGAATGCAACACTTAAAATTCTTGAAGCTGGTGGTGCAAGCCTTGAATATCACGAAGTTGTGATGGGTGAAAAGGTCTACCAAACTGGAAATACAGCTGGAATTACTGCTGAAAGTATGGAAATCTTAAAAAAGCATAGAGTTTTTCTTAAAGCTCCAATTACAACCCCTCAAGGTGGAGGCTTTAAAAGCATTAATGTAACTGTAAGAAAGGCATTTAAGCAATATGCCAATGTTCGCCCTGTTGTTTCATATGCTCCTTTCGTTGAAAATCACTTTCCAAAAAACTTTGATGTTACAATTATTAGAGAAAACGAAGAAGACCTTTATGCAGGAATAGAATACCGCCAATCTGGTGGAATTTACCATGCCGTAAAACTTCTTTCCGAGGCTGGAACAAGAAGAATTGTAGAATATGCCTTTGAATATGCAGTTAAAAACAACCGCAAAAAAGTTACTTGCATGACAAAAGACAACATAATGAAAGTGACGGACGGAATGTTCCACAGAGTGTTTGATGAAGTTAGTGCTAAATATCCGCAAATTGAAAAAGACCACTATATTATTGACATAGGAACTGCAAGGCTTGCGAATGCTCCTTACAATTTTGATGTTGTAGTAACCTTAAACCTTTACGGAGATATTATATCTGATGTTGTAGCGGAAGTTTCAGGCTCTGTAGGGCTTGCAGGAAGTGGAAATATAGGCATGAAGTATTCTATGTTTGAGGCAATTCACGGTTCCGCACCGACTATGGCAGGGCAAAACAGGGCAAATCCATCAGGATTGCTTAACGGAGCAATAATGATGCTTGCACACATTGGACAGGGAAGTGTTGCAACAAAAATTCACAATGCTCTTCTTTGTACTTTGGAACAAGGAATTGTAACCCCTGATTTAGCAAAAACTGAAACAGCAAAAGAAGGTAAAACTGTTGTTGGGACAGACGGCTTTGCAGATGCAGTGATTAAAAACTTAGGGAAAATGCCAACAAAATTAAAGCCTGTTTCTTACAAAGATTTTGAATTTTCGAATGAAGGTGGGGAAGATTATGACACTATTAAAGATGTTAAAACTCACTTCATTGATGCAAAAAAAGAAATAGTGGGAGCAGATTTTTACATTGCATTTAAAGGTTCTAACAAAGAAATAGGTCCTAAAGTTGAAGCTGTAAAAACCGACAAAATGTCTTTTAAAATGATTTCCTCTCGTGGTTTAACAGTTTGGCCAGAATCATCAGGATTGCCATATTCAAATGACCAATGGAGATGTCGTTTTATGGGGGCAAACTTAACACCTAAAGATGTTATCAACATGCTAACTGCTCTAAATGATGCGGGGCTTGAAGTTATAAAGCACGAAACCCTTTGTACTTTTGATGGTAAAAATGGTTTTTCAATGGGGCAAGCAGAATAGTTTATCGTTCTTTAGAAGACTTTTTTAAAACATCTTTAATTTCTTTTTCTATATTAGGGTTTTTGCTTATAAAATTATTGTATCTTTCTTTTTGTTTATTACTTAATTGAACTTCAATACCATTTTCTTTTAAAGCTAAAACTATTTGCACTAAGTCTTTTGGTTCGTTTCCAATCTTGACAACAATTTTGCCTTTTTCTTCTTTATTTTGAAAGAATTGAGGATTTTCATTAAATTTAAATTTTTCAAAACAGGTTGCAAATTTTTGAATCTCTTTGTCAGATTTTGGAATAATTTGATATTTTGTCATATCAATGTTTTCTTTAACTGTGAATTGAGATTTTTCTTTCGTTAATTCAGGTGACATATTTGATAATGATTTATCTTTAGCCTCAGAATCGGAAGAATTGGAAATGTAATCTGATTTTTTCCTAGAATCTTTATAAATTTCCTTCACTAAATAGCACCCAAATCCAAATGCACAAAGTGCCATAATGCCTCCAAAAACAAACCCTCCACCTGCCAACATTGTGATTGCAACCGTCGTAAAAATCAAAAGATAAGATGAAATCGCAAAATATTTAAAACATTTTTTTATAAAATTAAACATTTTTTTAATAAATTTTTCTAATCAACCAAAATATTATGCAACAATTTACGAAATATGTCAAATAAAAATTAAAATAAAACACTTGATTTTTTTTATTTATGAATTATAGAAAAAGATATTTGTTTTTGATTTATGGCTTATAAAATTGGAAATTACGAAGTGCAAGAACATTCTTTTGAATGTCTTGTTATTGGTGCTGGTGGTGCTGGGCTTAGGGCAACTTTTGGAATGGCGGAAAAAGGTTTGAATACAGCTTGTATAACAAAAGTTTTCCCAACTCGTTCCCACACTGTTGCGGCTCAAGGGGGAATTTCTGCAGCACTTGGCAATATGGGTGAAGACGACTGGAGATGGCATGCTTTTGATACAATTAAAGGCTCGGATTGGCTCGGCGACCAAGATGCAATTGAATATATGTGCAAAGAGGCTCCTAAAGCAATTATTGAACTTGAACATTACGGAGTTCCATTTTCAAGAACAAAAGAAGGGAAAATTTACCAAAGACCTTTCGGTGGAATGACAACTGAATATGGCGAAGGAAAGCCTGCTCAAAGAACTTGTGCAGCGGCGGACAGAACGGGTCATGCTATTCTTCATACACTTTATCAGCAATCTTTAAAGCACAAGGCTCAATTTTTCATTGAATATTTTGTTGTTGATTTATTCTTCACGGAAGAAGGAAAATGCACTGGTTGTCTTGCTTGGAATTTAGTTGATGGAAGTCTTCATGTTTTTAGTGCAGAGCTTGTCATTCTTGCAACAGGGGGTTACGGAAGGGCTTATTCTTCTTGCACTTCAGCACACACTTGCACAGGGGATGGAGGTGGAATTTTAGCTCGTCACGGCTTTCAAATGCAAGATATGGAATTTGTCCAATTTCACCCAACTGGAATTTATGGTTCTGGGTGCTTAATTACAGAAGGAGCAAGGGGTGAAGGTGGTTATTTAATCAATGGAAATGGTGAAAGATTTATGGAAAAATATGCTCCAAAAGTTAAAGATTTAGCCTCTCGTGATGTTGTTTCTCGTGCTATTACAATTGAGGTGAACGAAGGAAGGGGAGCGGGTAAAAATAAAGACCATGCACTTCTTGTTTTAAGCCACTTAGGTGCTGATGTCCTTCATCAAAGGTTGCCAGGAATTTCCGAAAGTGCAAAAATATTCGCAGGGGTTGATGTCACGAAAGAACCTATTCCTATTTTGCCAACAGTTCACTATAATATGGGTGGAATTCCAACGAATTATCAAGGGGAAGTTGTGCAAGTGAAAAATGGCAAGCTTGAAGTAATTCCGGGATTAATGGCAATTGGTGAAGCAGCATGTGTTTCAGTGCACGGGGCAAACAGGCTTGGGTCTAACTCTCTTCTTGATTTGGTTGTCTTTGGAAGGGCGGCTGCAATTAGGGCAAAAGAAGTTGTGAAAGGTAAAATAGAGCAAACAAGCAAAGCAGTAATTGAAAAATCTATTGCATATTTTGATAAAATTAGAAATGCAAACGGTACAAGAAGTACATCTTCAATTAGGACAGAAATGCAAGGAATTATGCAAAAAACCGCCGCTGTATTTAGAACAGAAAAAACACTTCAGGAAGGCTTTGCAAAAATGGAAAACAACTTTAAGGATTTTAGCGATGTAAAAACAACCGATAAAAGCTTAATTTGGAATAGCGACTTAGTTGAAACTTTTGAACTAGATAACCTGCGCCATCAAGCAATTTTAACAATTTCTTCCGCATTAAATAGAAAAGAAAGTAGGGGGGCTCATGCTAGGGACGACTTCCAAGAAAGGGACGATGAAAACTGGATGAAGCACACAATGGCAAAAGTTGAAAATTCTAAAGTGATTTTTAATTACAGGGAAGTAACACTAACTCCTTTAAGTGCTGAAATGCCTGCTATTCCTCCTAAAAAAAGGGTTTATTAGTTTTTTATGATAGGTGTAATAATTAGTTTTTTTCTTGGAATTGCCGTTTCGGTTTTTGCCTTTTTCAATCTTCAAAAATTCAACTTTTTTGAAAGCAAAAAAGAAGCAATAGAATATAACGATGTTATTACTTCTCAAGCTGAAATTGCTAGGAAATTTGAAACGGAAAATGGTTTTAAATTCTTCGGCGAAAAGCAAAATATATCTTCAATTAAGCTCACAAGTTTTGTTTATAGCCCTAATCAAAGTTGTAACATAGAATTTGAGGTTTCTTCTGGAATTGGAAAAACTAATAATGGCGGAACATATTATGCTAAAATCACAGCTTCTGATGTTTCTTCTGTTGCATCTAAAATAGATTGTTCTAAACTTGCGATAGAAAAAGTCCTTCCTATTCTCTTGCAAGGGGCTTTTGCTGGCATTATAAAAGCGAAAATCTTTGAAGATGGAACAATTTTTAAAACATTTTCACAAAAAGAAATTATTGAATCTAAAGGGAATTTATATCACGATAGTGGCTTTTTGGTAGAAAATCTGAATATTGGAATTTCTTCTTCTTCAAACAAATTTGAAATTTATATCACAGACTGCAAAAATACAAAATGTAATGATTAACATCCACCCAAACCTTCAAACAAAGATTTTAATCAAGGAACTTCAAAACACATTTGTATTATTTGAAAATAATAGACACTTTCCTTGGATAATTCTTGCTTACAAGGAAAATGTCAAAAATATGCTTGCCTTAACAACACAAGAAAGGCTTGAATTGATGTTAGAAATTGAAATATGCGAAAAAATTATGCAAAAAATTTACAACCCAATTCAAACCAACATTGCTATTTTTGGCAATCAAACCCCTTGGCTTCACATTCATATAATCGCAAGGAAGGAAGATGATGCAACATTTCCAAGAACTGCATTTGAAGTAAAGCCAGAAAATTATACGAAAGAAGATTTAGAAAAAGAAGTTCTTAAGTTGAAATCTCTTTTTAATGAATGTGAGTGATTAAATCTGCAATAAAGCCTGCTATTGAAGAAATTGCGATTATCATTGCGAATTTTCTATTGATTTTTTTAGTGAAAAAACTTACCAAAAAAGGCAAAAGACCGATTAAAATTAAAAAAGTATGAGGTTCAAAATGTAGCATAAAATGATAAATTATATTGTTTTCTTAAATCCAAGGAAAATTCCTTTCTCGTTTCTTGTCTCCTTTCCGCCTAAGTCGTATCTTAAACCTAAATTTGCTTCAAGCCCGTGACTGAATTCTCTTGAAAGGCTTGTTCTTAAGCTAGATTGTGCAACTTTTGGTTTGTAACTTTGATTAAATAGGAAGGCATTTGTGTCGTAATGCTCGTGACCTCTGATATCCGATGCTTTCATAAATTCAAATTCCATTTCACCTTCTAAATTGAATTTTAAACCTTGTGTAATTTCAATTGAAAAACCACCAAAAAGGTGCATTATATCAACATTATGACCTTGCAAACTTTTATTTGCCAAGCCTTTTGCATAGCTCATTCCTAAATAATGAAGTTCGTGATTTAATGTTAATGCAAGTTGATACATTTTGTAAGATAAATCGCTATTTCGCCTTGAACGAGCAATATCTAAAAAGCTATTTTTCACTTCAAGATTGAAATGACCTCCAAAATCGTGTTTCCACTTGTGATAAACCTCATTATAAACTTCGTGATGACCTACAAATGTTTCGTTGCTTGATGGGAAGTTTTGAGATGCTTTGTAAATGGCTCTTGCGTAATTCAAATTCAACCCTAAAATGACATTATCTGTAAAGCCAAAAGCATTTGAGATTGTATAATATTGATATGTAGCCTTTTTTTCGTCTTCCACAACATTACCTTGAACTCTTGTGCTATCGCCACTTGTGATTTCAAAAGAAGAGCCGAACTGATACTGCCCTGCTTTCAAGCTTTCGCTTCCTCCTTCGTGTGCGAGCAAAGACTTGAATGTTAAAAAACTTACTATAATTGATTTTGCTAAAATTTTCATATTACATTAATTATTATTGTTAGTTTATTGTTGTGAATTTTTTCATTTGTCAAGAAATTTTTATCTTGTTTAAAAATTTTTGATAAATAAAATTTGCAAAAAAATTCTTTACTTTTATAAAATTTTTAAGCTATACTTTTATATAAACAAAATAAATATTTTATGGCTTTTGATAATTTCAAAATTTTATATGCACTTGGTAGTTATGTAAATCAACTTAAAATAGCTGATGTCAATGTTAAAACCTTCATTGAAAGCAACTCAGAACTTGCAAAAAATATGGTAGATGCTTTTGAAGCAAGATTTAACCCTGAATACACCAAAGATATTGAAATTATCATTCCTCAATTGGAAGAAAAATTCCAGGTTTTTGCACTTGCATTAAAAGAATTAATTTCAAAAGCGATTGTAAGAACAAACTACTTTTTAAATAAACCTTATATCTCAATTAAAGTAAAGCTTAATGATTTTAACCAAGAAATTGCTCCTCTTCCAAAACCTTTAACTTTTAGGGAAATTTTTGTATTTGCAGAAGAATTTGAGGCAATTCACTTAAGAAATGGCAAAATTGCAAGAGGTGGCTTAAGGTGGAGCGACAGAAAAGACGATTTCAGGACAGAAGTTTTAGGTCTTGTAAAAACACAAAATGCAAAAAATGCCATTATTGTTCCTGTTGGTTCAAAGGGTGGTTTTGTAATTAAACAACAACCTGAAGGCTTAAATAAGCAAGAAATTTTTGAATATGGAAAGGAATGCTATCGCGAAGTTATTTCCGCCCTTCTTGACATTACAGATAATGTGATTAATGGCGAAGTTGTAAAGCCAAAAGACATAATCTGTTACGACAAAGAAGACCCTTATCTAGTTGTTGCAGCAGATAAAGGAACAGCGACATTTTCTGATGCCGCAAATGAAATTTCAAAACAATATAACTTTTGGCTTGGAGATGCCTTTGCTTCTGGTGGTTCTAATGGATATGACCACAAAAAAATGGGAATTACATCAAGGGGTGCATGGGTTGCGACTCAAAGACACTTTCGTGAACTTGGAATTGACACGACAAAAGACGAATTTACCGTTGTTGCAATTGGTGATATGTCTGGTGATGTCTTTGGAAATGGTCTTTTAAGGTCAAATAAGACAAAACTTATTTGTGCTTTTAACCATCTTCACATTTTTATTGACCCTAATCCAAACACAGCAGAATCCTTTAAAGAAAGAGAGAGAATGTTTAATTTGCCAACTTCAACATGGGAAGATTATGATATGAAAACAGCTTCACAAGGGGCAAAGTTATTCAAAAGAAGTGATGAAATATGCGAATTGACACCTGAAATTAAGGCATTATTTAAAATTAAGGAAGATAAAATCAAACCTGAAGACTTAATCAAAACCATTTTAAAATCAAAATTTGACCTTTTATGGAATGGTGGAATTGGGACATATGTGAAAGCAAATTTTGAAACAAATGAGCAAGTTAATGATAAAGCAAATGATGTTCTAAGAATTGATGGCAAAGAGCTTGGGGCTAGAATTGTTGCGGAAGGTGGAAACTTGGGCTTCACTCAATATGGTAGAATAGAGTATGAACTGAGTGGAGGTAAAATAAACACTGATGCAGTTGATAATTCGGCAGGGGTTGATTGCTCTGATCACGAAGTGAATATCAAAATTCTTCTTAACCCACTTGTTGCATCTGGTAAAATCACTCTTGAAAAGAGAAATGAAATTATTAAATCAATGACTGATGAGGTGGCACAGCTTGTTTTAGCTGATAATTACGAACAAACTGGTGCTTTAAGTATTGAAAAGTTAGATGATGAAG
>CAZFPN010000015.1:0-15606 GCA_964521015.1 uncultured Rickettsiales bacterium
AAATAATGGTCAATTTTGGAATGAAAGTCACTTCCTTTTTAAAAATTAACCCAACAGGCATTACGAATGAGCGGTTTAAAGAAATTGCAGAAATCGTTTTTTCATACTCGCCTAATGGAGTTGACATTCCTAACTCTATAGCAGATTTAACAGCTATTTTTGATAGAAATAATATGGGAGATGATTTAAATCCGCCGTTTTATCAAGATGGGCAGAACCAAAATTTATATATTTCAATTAATAAGGCTGACCCTGCAATGCTAAAATTGTGGCAAGATGTAGTTTCTAACATTAGAGGCAACCTTGGTGGAATTATTGAAAGCAATTCTAATTCAAGAAAGATTGACGACTATACTAATGGTTTTGGCATTTTTGTGAACTTTGGAATGTTAAACCAAATTACTAATTCAAAAGCATTTTATGGGTTTGAAAGTGTTTTTATAAACTCTAATGTTATGCTTGAAAATGAAAAGATGGGGAATTTTAAGCTAACAAATAATTTCGCCATTTCTTTAACAGGAAAGCTAGGTTATTCCTTTACAGCAAAATCAATGCAATACTTAACACTTGGAACATCTTTGAAGGAATATAAGCTAAAAAATAATTTTAATACAAGTTCAAAAATCGTTCCATACTTTTTAATTGGAGTGGGAACAGAATTTGCAATTAGCCCTGATTACAGTTTTACATTTGAATACAATTACGAAATTCCAAGCTCTAAAATTAGTAGCAGTTCAAATTTCTCTGACATAGATTCTCCTGATGGAAAAATCAAAGATATAAGAGTCAGCTCTCACAAAGTGATGGTAGGGGTTAAATATTACGTAAAAAGAAATCCAATCTATTTCTTATGAAAAAGTATCAATTTATTTTAATTGACATCAATTGATGTTTCATGCACTCTTAAAAAATCAACACTTTCTTTCATAATAGCCGAAAAAACCGCAGTCATTAAGTCTTTCTCAGTCAGGCTCGGTTCTTTTTGTGCAAAAATTTCCTTGAAAGCAGTTTTTAAAAAGCTTTTTCTTGAATGTCCCACAAGTAATTTAATTCCTAAAGACCTAAAAAAGCCCATATTTTGCATTATCATAATTGAATCTTCCGCTTTTTTTCCAAAGCCAATTCCAGGGTCAAAAATCAATTTTTCCCTTGAAATTCCAATTTTTTCAAATAAATCCATCTTCATTTCCGCCCATTTTTTTAAATCTCCAAGGATTTCCCCTTCCATAAAAATTTCAGGATTTGCAGGAAGTGTTAAAGAATGCATAAAGCAATATGTTGCACCAAATTCTTTTACAAGTAATGGAATTTTTTCGTCCCTTCCTCCAGAAACATCATTGATAATGGAAACCCCCATTTCAAGACCCCATTTTGCAGTTTCAAAGTGGTATGTATCAAGGCTGATTTTCGTTTTGAGCTTTAAAATTTCAGGTAAAATATGCTTTAGGCGCGAGATTTCCTCTTCCGCATCAAGTGTTTGTGCTTTTGGTCTTGTGCTTTCCGCCCCAATATCTATGGCAAAAACACCATTTTCAACCATTGCTTCAGCTTTTTTTATGGCATTTTCTAAGGTAAGATACTTTCCTCCGTCAGAAAATGAGTCAGGTGTTATGTTTAAAATTCCAAAAATTTGTGCCATCGCTTGCAAATAAAATGTTTTTAAAATATTTTTTGAAAAAGTCAACCATTTTTATTTGACATAAATTCAAAATTCCGTTATTATTATTACTACAATTTATTTTATAAGAAAATGAAAAGCAAGAACTTGAAAAAATTAACACTCGGAACGATTTTGATGCAAGGTATTTTGTCTTATAATGTTTTTGCTGGCACTTTAAACATAAGTAAAGATAAAGTTTTAATAGGGGTTGATTTTAAAGGAGATAACATTTTGATTTTTGGTCAAAAAGAAAAAAAATACGATGTCGTTATTATTTTCAAAAGCCAAAAAGTGAGCTATAAAATATACGGCAAGCAAAAAATTTTTGGTGTGTGGCAAAATACAGACCCAAGAATTTTCAAAGATGTCTATAACACTTATTTTGCTTTTTTTGAAAAAGATTTTCAAATCTCAAGAAATGATACAACTATTGACCTAGAAATTGGCATTCAAAATATTGATTTTTATAATTTTTCTGGAAGTAAAACCTTATTTTCGCAAAAAGATTACAAAACCGCATTCCTAGAAAAGAAAATTCAAAAAGAAATATTTAGCGAAAGTCAATTAATTCGGTCTAACAAAAAAGAAAATATATTTTTCAACGAAGTGAAAATTCCTGCTAATATCAAACCTGGAAACTATTTATTAGAAGTCTTTTTTTTGAAAGAAAATGAATTGCAAGAATTAACCGTGTTTCCAATTCAAGTTGAGCAGGTGGGTTTTTTGAGTAAAATTAAGGAAATTTCCAAGCAAAACAAAGTTTTTTATGCTGGCATTTCAATTCTAATTTCAATAATAATTGCATTTTTTGCATTCATATTAACCAAGATGCTTTATTATAACAGAATTGAAAAGTGATTACTAATCGGAAGGTTATCTGCTACCAATTCCTGCCTGACTTCCTATATTTCCTTTATTCTGTGCAGTTATTCCCGCTTCATTTGGCTTTTCAAAGCTAGCATATTTCCGTGTTGGGTGTAAATCAGGAGCTAATGATATTTCTGGCTTTTTATTTTCCAATACATTTTTTTCCAAAGACTGTCGCTTAATCTTGTTAATCTCTTTTTGGTCGGCAATTTTATCAAGCCCATCATCCTTTGCCTGATTAGGGTGGTGCTTAATATCGTAAAGCAAGTTACATACCCTTGTTTCCAAAAGTGCGATTTTTTGAGGGTTTTTTTCTTTTTCAAGAGCTATAAGTTCAATTTGCAATTTTGTATAAAATTCACCCTGTTCCCCAAATTCTTTTATGTCTTGTTTTTCAACACCATTTGCTGGCTTTAAATATTTATCAATTTCACTCAATTGATTTTGTAAAATTGTTGCAAAAGTGACATCAGATTCTTTTTGCAAAGATTTTGCTAGTTCGTCAAAGCTGTTGCTTTCGCTTGATTTGATGCACTCTATTTCTTTCATCAGTTGTTGTTCTTGTTTTCGTAATTCAGTCAATTTGTCTTTTGCTTTTTCGCTTTTTTTTCCTTCTAGGTCATCAATATAATCTGAAAAAATATGGAAAGGTTTCATTCTTCCATGTCTTAGCTTTTCAAGTTTATTTTCTTTACTTTTAAGTACATTTTTATTTTTCAGGGAACTTAATGTCTCACTTTCTTTATCTTTCAAATGGCTTAACATTTTATCATCTCCATTTTTTGATGCCTCTTCCATTTCTGTCTTCAAATCTGCAAATTGTTGTAGATTTTTATAAAAATCCCTTTTTGGATTTTTTTTGTCAACATAAAACCTTGCATTTATATGGTTTTCTAATGCCTCTTCAGTGCGATTTTTAATATTATGAACAATTTTTGCCTGCCTTTGAAATTCTTGCAAGCATATGTTTTCTAGCCTTTCTTCATGAACATTCGGCTTTTTAGCAAAAGAACTAACAACTCTTTTCCCAAGGTAATTTAGCACAGTTGGATTGACAGGAAGTGTTGCAATTTCAAGCCCTTTAATGAAATTGTTCTTTTTGCTCCAATTTGTTTCAAAATTTTCAATTTTTTGAGTTCTTTCGTAATATGCATCTATACCTTTTAACTCTTTGTTAGCTTGTTTAAAAAATGCCATTTTTTAAATAATAATTAATAATAAATTATACTACCATCTTAGTAGGTTTTGGACTTTTATTTCTTCTTTCTGCTAAAGCATCTATCTGCAGTTTTTTTGCCTGCTCTTTTTGCAAATCTTCATATGGAGGTGGAGTATTTGATTCTACCTGCAGTTTTTGCGACTCTTTGTATGAAGGTGGAGCATCTGAATAATTCTTGTCATTTTTCTCACTTTTGAATTCACAATCTTGGTTGATTTTTTCAATTTTTTCAACATTGCTAGCTAATTTTTTTTCTATATCTAAACCCGATTCACTCCTTTGAAAGAAGCTAAACCGTTCTTTACTTTGAAGGTCTAAAATAGATTCCATCAATTGACGTCTTTCGGATAGATTTTTCACATCTTCTTCGCTGACACCATTGCTTTTTGGAACATGTTGTAAATCTTCTATTTTTTGTTCCAAGTTTTGATAGAATTTTGCCTTTTCGTTTTTGATGTTTTCTACCATAGAATTAATATCTGCGCTTTCTATATTTTCAGATTCTGCATTAATGTTAGAAATTTTTTCTGATATAATTTTATGCTTTTCTTTCAAAGCAGAAAGCTCTTCAAGTTTTTCTTTTTCAAATCTCTCACTGTAGGGCTTGTTTGATTCTTTTTTTTGTTTTATCAATGCCAATTCTTTTTCTATTTTGTTTATTTTACTATCTATTTGATTTGCCTTTATATTTAATGTTTCAATTCTAAGATGATTTTCACCCAACATTTTTTCAGATGTGCCTTTTTCCACTTTGATTTTCAAAGCATTTATCTTGGAATCAATTAATTTTTGCATTTTATCATTTTCTTTTATTCCATCAATTTCCTTTAATGCCATTAATGTTCCAAGGGAATTCAAGTTTTTTTTAAAGTCTCCTTCTCCTTTGATACTAGATGCAATATTTTCAAAAATTTTAACTTTATTTGAAACAATATCTTGAGCCAAAGCTTCCTGCTTTGTTTTTTCATTTGCACATAATTTTTTAAGTTGTTTTGTATTTTCTTCAGGGGAATTGGAAAATTTGTTAGAAAGTTTATGTCTTACATATTTGCCCAAATCAGTTGAAGTAGCTAATGCGATAATACCACCAGCAATACCTGCTAACCCTATAGGAGTTATTAGTAAGCCACCAACTATTCCCACCATAGCTGGAATGCTAACGGATAATGGTTTTAGAGCTGTAGAAACTTTGCTAAAAAAACCAGAATCTGACATTTCTCCTTGAAATTTATTCATTTTTTCTTCATTTTTATTAAATTTATAGATTTTGTATAATAATTTTGTTGCATCATCTTTAAAACTCATAGCATTTATAAATTAACTCAATAATCAAATAGTATCTCTTTTTTCTCATCATGTCAATTGATTTTTTAAAATTTTTGATTTTTCATCACGTTTTTACCTTCTGGCTTAATTAAAATCGGGTGAAGGTAGCCATCTACCATCTTTAAATCAAGTGCAGATAAGGGGGTTTCAACTTTTTTTGCCTTCAAAATTTTAACCCTCTTACCTTCGTGGAAGAAAAAAGGGTATCCAAATGATGCAAAAGCACGAATTTTATTGATTGCATCAATCGTTTTAAGCCCTTCTTTTAGCTCTAATTCTTCTTTTTTAATTTTGCTAGCATATGTTGTTTTGCTTTCTTCCTGCACTTCCCCTTCTTCTTTATTTACAAGGCTTTTAATGGCATTTGGCAAAATTTCTGCACCAATTTTAGCAAATTTTTCGTGCAAATCTAAAGAATTTTCTTCGCTTGAAATTTCGTATCTTGAAAATGCCAAAATGTTCCCATCGTCAAGGCGAGGTGTCATTTTTATAATGCAAATTCTAGTAGAAGTTTCGCCCATTTCAAGAGTTCTTTCAATCGGTGAAGCTCCTCTAAATTTAGGTAAATCAGAAGGGTGAATGTTTAAAAAGCCATATTTCGCCTTTTCCAGTATGTTTTTAGAAATAATCGCCCCATATGAAACGACAATTCCAATATCAAAATCTTCTTTCACATCTTCTAATTTTGGTTTTGCAGAATGCACGACTTTAAGCCCTAATTTAACCGCCTCTTCTTCAATAGGTGAAGGTTTTAACTTTTGACCTCTCCCGGCGGGCATTGGTGGGTTTGTGAAAACAGAAATAACATTGAAATTAGCGGACAAAAACCTCAAAGCTGGAATACCAAACGGACTTGTGCCAAAAAAGATAACCTTCATATTAAATTACCAATCTAAAGCTCCCTTTTTCCATTCATATGCAAAGCCGATTGTCAAAATAGCAAGGAAAATCATCATAGAAACGAACCCAAAGATGCCAATTTCCCTTAAAGTTAAGGCCCAAGGGAACATAAAAGCAATCTCCAAATCAAAAATAACGAACAAAATGGCAACAAGGTAAAACTTAATGTTGAACTTGTTAGGGCGGATGTCTCCAATCGGTTCAAAACCACATTCATATGGGGAAACCTTTTCTTTATACTGATTATAAGACCCAGTGATTTTTGAAACAAACAAAGGTAAAAGCACAACAGCAACTGAAATCGCCCCTGCAATCACCATATAAAGCAGTATAGAAAAGTAAGAAAGCTCCATCTTTTTTAAAAAAATTCTATAGAATTAATAAACCAAGTTTTTAATTTTGCAAGCTTTTTTTACATTTATTGAAATTTTTTCTTGACTAATAAATTTTATCGTTCAAACTGGTTGTGAAAATAAGATTAATTTTAAGAGAATGTCCGTTAATAAAGTGATATTAGTTGGTAATGTTGGGAGAAATCCTGAAATTAGAACAACACAAGATGGTAGAAAAATCGCAAGCTTTTCTGTTGCCACCTCTGATAAATGGAAAGATAAAGAAAACAATTTCCGTGAGAAAACAGAATGGCATAGAATAGTCGTGCTTTCCGAAGGTCTTGTTGCTATTATTGAAAAATACTTGAAAAAAGGCAATAAAGTCTATATAGAAGGTATGCTTCAAACCAGAAAATGGACAGACAAAGATAACATCGAAAGATACTCAACTGAAATCATCTTGCAAGGCTTTAATAATAAGCTTGAAATCCTTGAAAAAAGCGAAAAAAGAGAAGACGGCGAAGAGCCAGACGAAGAAGGTTATATTGAAACAAGAGACTTTGAAAATTAACATGGAAGCCTTTATAAAATTTTTAATTGAAACGATAAATGCACTTGGTTATTTTGGAGTTTTCGTTGGAATGGCAATAGAAAGCAGTTTTATCCCATTCCCAAGCGAAATCATTATGATACCCGCAGGTTACCTCGTCCATGAAGGCAAAATGAATATTTATGCAGTAATTTTGATGGGAATTTTAGGCAGTTTAGTTGGTGCAATCATCAACTATTTTCTAGGAAAAACCCTTGCAAGGTCAATTTTAATTTCATTCGGGAAATATTTTTTTATTTCCGAAAACACAATCCAAAAGGCAGAAAGCTTCTTTCAAAAACACGGGGAAATTTCAACACTTACAGGTAGGCTTTTGCCAGGAATAAGGCAAATAATCTCACTTCCCGCAGGTGCTTTCAGGATGCCGTTTTTCAAATTTTTACTTTTAACAGGAATTGGAAGTGGAATTTGGGTTACTATCTTGACATTTTTTGGTTTTTACCTCGGTCAAAATGCTGATTTAATAAAGCAATTTGCCCCTCATTTGAAAGTTGGAAGTGTTGTTCTTGCTGTCATTTTTGTTTTTATTTATTGGGCTTTGCTGAAGATAAAAAAAGTTGAAAAAAGTTCTTGACAAAATGAAGTTATAGTGTTTATATTTATCTTAACACAATTAGGGTGTAGCCAAGCGGTAAGGCAGCGGGTTTTGGTCCCGCCATGCGAGGGTTCGAATCCTTCCACCCTAGCCACTAAATTTCCAACTCCACTTCAATTTTTTCCGTTGGTTTTGCGTCAATTTTACCGACTGATGTCTTAATGTTATAGATAAATCTATCTCCCTTAATTTTCGTATTATTTTTCCTAGAAGAGCTAACAATATTTCCTTTAAATATTATATTATTTTTCGCCCTATTGTAAATTGCGCTATCGGCTTTAATTTCGGCTTTGTCTTCAATTTTTTGCCTAAAAAAGACATTCCCTTTAAAGTGTGCATTATGAATTTCATTTTCGTGCAAAACTGCATCAAGAAAATTAGATGAAACGACATATTCCTTATTTTCAATTCTAACTTTGCCTTGAAAGAAACCTTTTGTTAAATTTTCTGTAATTTCAAAAATTTGAGCCGAAAAATTTCCTTCTTTTGCTTTTATAAAAAGTTTTTCACCTGCTAAATCCTTGTTTGAAAAGGCAGTTATTGAGCTTGAATAAATTTCCAAGCCATCGTGCTTTTCGTTGATTTTTGAAGAAAGAATGCCCTTCACATTGCCAAAAATTTTTACTGATTTTTTCACAAATTCAATAAAATCGGATGTCAGGACAAGTTTTTGCACCCATTCATTTTTGCCATTATATTCAAAAACAATTCCTTCAAAACTGCTTGCTATGTAAGGGTTTTGTCCCGATATTTCAAGGCTTTCGCTTTGCTTGATTTTAGAATTAACCAAAAACCACCCTTCTTTTGAGGGAATTTTGAGGGAAAAATCCGCATTTTGAAATTCCAAAAATTCTTTCGTATTGAAAAGCTTGTTTTCAATAATATTTTGAAGTTTTTTAAGGTTTTTCAAAGCCTCAATCACCCTTGAAGTTGAAGAAGAAACGATTGCAATGATTAAAGTTAAAATCACAATCATTAACAACTTAATTTTTCGTTCGTGGCTTCTGATGTGCTTCATAATTTTCTTGCTAAATGCTTGCAAAATGAACTTTCCTCCTCTTTGTAAATAAAGAATTTTAACTTTGAAGTCAGCTCTTGAATTGAATTTTTGACAATTGTAAAATCATCAAACGGAATAAGTGTTTTTTTGACGACTTCTCCCCTCGGTTTTTTTAAATTGATAAAATAATAAAAAAGAGAAATTTTTTCTGCAAGATGAGGCATGTTTTCTGCTATGATAAAGGCTTGAAATGGCAATTGAGGCTTTCTTCCAGCACGAACATCGGTTTTTGTGATTTCCTTTGAATAGACCTTATAATCAATAATTTCCACCGAATCTTGATAAAAGAAAATCGCATCAGGTTTTGCTTCGAGTAAAATTTTCTCATTTTCAAACTTTTGAATATGCGATATTTTCTCTTCCATAATGGTTTTAATCGCTTTTTGATTGTTTTTTTCTTCTATAAAGAATGACTGTAATTCCAAAATTGCTTCCTCATAAAGCAGAAATTCGTATCTATAGTTATTTTTTTCAAGATAATACTTGCAATTTTCGTAAATACTTTCATCATTTTTGTAGAATTTTTCAATCGCATCGTGTATCAAATTTCCCAAACTCATACTTGAAATTTCGTCCCTTATCTCGCCTAAATTTCTTGCCTTTAAAATGTTGTTTACATAATAATCAAAAGGGTTTGAAAGCAGAGTCTCTAAAGAAGTTGGCGAAAGTTTAGAAATATATTCAATTTTAAAAGGCGGATTTAATGGCGGAATATTTACTTCTTTTAAGTTGTAAAATTCTTCTTTATATGGCATAAATTCAACTTCAGTCAAAGCATGTAAGAAAAAAGGTGAAGGTCTATTTTCTGATTTTTCTTCAAAATTTTGCCTTGCACTAAAGCAGTAAATACTGGAAGCATTCATTAAGAATTGGCTAAAATCAAGCCATTCGACATCATCTTTTTTCTCATCAATTTTAAGCATTTTCTGCAAATAATGATTTAAAATTTTGTTTGAAGAAGATGGCTTGGGAAGACTTCCTTCGTTTGCATTAATGATAAAAATGTGGTCAAATTTCCTTGCCCTAGCCTCTATTGGGGAAAGAATGAATATATTTTCGCTATCTTTTTGTGCGATTTTTTCCATTTTTACAAGATTTTTTAATAAAGATATGTAGGTTTTTTCGCTTTCAATAAATTGTATGTTTTTCGTATCTTCAAGAATTTTACAAATAAAGTTCTTAAATTGCTTGAATTTTTCGCTTTTTAATGATGTTTGTTCAATATAATTTTCAAAATATTTTGTCGTAGTTTCTAAAAAATCATTGAAAGATGAGTGTGAATTTTTACACTGAAAATCAAAGGGCTTGCTTGCACCATTTTTACCATCTCTTAAGCTTTTTTCAAACTTCAATATTGCCTCTTTTTCAAAAATTATATGAGGGCTTTTTGTAAAAGTGAGGTAATTTTCAGTTTTATCTTGAAATTGATGCAAAAACAAATTAAAGAAGTAATTTTCTTCAAGACTTTCGGTAAAAACCGTTGAAGTTTGCATGTTAAATGCAGAAAATTGAGAAGAAATTAATCTGCCTGCCATAATGTCGTAACAAATAAAGGCAATTTTAATTTTTTCGTTTTGATTTAAAAGAGAAATCGCCTTTAAAACAGCTTGATTTGAAAGTAAGGTTAGGTTTTGAAAATTTTTATAATAATAATTTATATTTTCTTTACTCGCTTTTAAATTGATAAAATCTTCTTTTAGTTGATTTATAAAATTCTTGATTAGGTTTGCATTAATGCCTTTTTGTTCGCCACCATTTAAAAAAACATAGCCATTTTTTAGCGAAAGTATTTTTCTTGCAAGTTCAATTTGAAGATGACTTGTGCCTTGAAAATAAACCATTATCACGGCATCGTGTTTTTCAAATTGATGGCTTTGCAAACTTTCAAAAGCTAAAGTATTAATGTCTTCTTGTGTTTTGAGTTTGTTTTTATCTTTAAATTTTTGCCACTCAGCATACATTTTCAAGAATTGTATCAAAGACTTTTGCAAGTGCAAAGCCATATTTTCAATGAAGTGATGGGAAAATTCAAGGCTTGAAGCTAGGTCAGTTCTGTTTTGATTTATCAGTTTTTCAAGCTCAAGAAAATCATCAATATAGCTGAAAATTGAAGCAGAATTAAGTTCTTTTAAGTATTTTTTTGCAATTTCATAAAGATATAATTTAATTTGCAAAGGCGAACATTCTTTGAAAGGGAGTTTGTCGGCAATTTCAGTGATAGAAGTGATTTTTGGCATTATAACGGAATGTTTTGCAAAAGAAAGTTTTAAATTCTGTGCTGTTTCACGACTTGGGGTGATGATAAAAATCTTTCCTAGATTGGGGTAATTTTGATTGAAATTTTCGTCTTTTAAGAATTCAATCAGATTTGCATTAAAGTCAGTTCCAAAAGGTATATTTATTAATGGCATCAGGCAATTTTAAATTTTTTGTAATTTCCAAAAATTTTCAACATTGTTCCAGTAAGAATAATGCTTGAAAACATAGATGTCAAAATTCCCAAAATAAGAGTTACCGCAAACCCACGAATCGCCCCAAATCCAATTAAATAAAGAGTTATTGCCGTTACTATGGTTGTTATATTGGAATCTAAAATTGTGGAGATTGAATTTTTAAAGCCCTCATCGAGAGATTTTACAAATTGTTTTCGGCTAGATTCGGCATTTAAAGTTTTTGCAACCTCTTTAATTCTTTCAAAAATAAGGACATTAGCATCAACTGCCATTCCAACCGTTAATGCAATTCCTGCAATTCCTGGCAGTGTTAAGGTTGAATTTAATATACTTAAACCAGAAATTATCAACATTAAGTTGAAAATAATTGAAACACTTGCGAAGAGACCAAATATTTTATACTTTACAAGCATAAAAATTGTCACTAAAAAAATTGCTAAAAACGATGCAAAAGCCCCAGCTTTCATAGAATCTGCCCCCAAAGAAGGACCAACTGTCCTTTCTTGAACGATGTTAATGGAGGCAGGCAATGCTCCACTTCTAAGAAGTAAGGCGAGTTCTTTGGCTTCAGGAAGGCTAAAAGAACCAGAAATAACACCCGCCCCCCCCAAGATGGGTTCCCTAATTGTGGGTGCAGAAATCACCTTATTATCAATGACGATGGCAAAAGGTCTTCCAACATTTGTTTTTGTGATTTCGGCAAATCGTCTTGCTCCAATGGAATCAAGTTCAAAATTTACAACCGCTTCAGCATTGTTGATTGAGGCAACGGCATTTACAAGGGAATTTCCTTCAATTTCTGCGACATTTTTCACTACATAAAAAATGTCATCTTTATTGTAACCTTCTAAAACTTTACTATCTTGAAAGGAAATTTCAGGTCTTGTTGAAAAAAAAGGAGTGCTTTCATCCATCAAGTGAAAGCTTAATTTTGCAGTCACATTAAGCAAATTTTTGATTTCTTCCGAAGAATTAATGCCCGGAACTTGCAAGAAAATTTTGTTATCACCTCCTGCCTGAATGCTGATTTCCTTGTTTCCCTTTTCGTCAATTCTTCGGCGGATTATTTCAATTGATTGCTCTTTAACTTGCATTTTCATTTTTGCAATTGCATCATTCGTCAAAAGCACTTTAAAAGAGGAATTTCCCTGCTTTTCAACCATAAAAAAGCCATCTAATTTCCTAATGACACCTTCAATTTTTTTGTCGTCTTCTGAATTACGAAGTTCAAAGCTAATTGAAGTTGAATCGGAATTTAAGTTAAAATAGCCAATCTTCGCTTTTCTAAGTTCTCTTGCAATTACATCTTTTGAAGAAAAAATCTTATTTTTTAAGTATTCATCAAAATTAACTTCAAGCAAAAGGTCGCTTCCGCCTTGTAAATCAAGCCCTAAATTGAATTTTAGGTTTTGAAATCGTGATGGTACAAAATTGATGACCGTGAAAAAAACAGCCAAAATGCACACAAAACCGATGGAAATCAGTTTTAAAATTTCATTAAATTTTTCACTCATAAACCTTAAAATTTAGATATTTAGAAAACATATTTTTTTAATTTGCAAGAGGTTTTTTGTAAATCACAAAAATAAATGTTTTGTGCTTTTTTAATTTCACTTCATAATTTCCCCTTACCTCTTCATTTTGGCTTAAATTCCTGCATAAAGTGTAATTTGGGCAATTTTCTAAAAGTAAAATTCCATCACTTTCAACATCATCTTTTTGAATGTAAGGTGTGAATTTTAGTTCCTTGTTTGGAATGACATTGATTTGTGTGTTAAAAAGGTAAAAAGTACCAGCATCAAGAGTGTTTCCCGCTACATACTTCAAGGGTTTTTTGAATTCTTCTTCCCAGTTTTTTGTGTGTTTTATTGCGATTTTTTTCATAACAGCAAAATGCTGACCTTTTGTTTTTAAATCATTCAAACCAGAGCCAATAATGATTAAACCCCAAATTGCAAAGCAGGAAATGACAAAAATTTTAAGCCTTTTTTTGAGGTTTTTCGCAAATTCAAAATTGACGAAATAAAGCAGGAAAATTGGCATAAAAAAGAACATTGTCGCACCCCATTTTGAAACGATAAAATAGCCTAACACAAGGGAAGAAACAGATGTTATAGCAAATGGTAAAATGGAAATAAAGAACAGGAAATTTTCTTTAAAATTTTGTAAATTGAAAGTTTTAATTTTGCGATTTTTAGTAATGTATAAAAACCCTAAAACCATTAATAACACTGAAGAAATTGATATTAACACAAAATCAAAAGCTCTTTTTCGGCATGCAAAAAAATTGCAATTTGGGTTTTGTTCGCTTTTTATGTATTGAAAAGGCAGGAAATCATTTTGAAAAAGCCAGTAAATATGAGGGAAAATAACTACTGCAAAGCAAAAAACAGCAAAGTAGGGCAGGGGGGTTTTTAGTAAATTCCTTGTCTCTTTTACGGAAATGAAGGAAAGAAAGATTGTCAGCCCTAGTAAAAGTGCGAAATATTTTCCTAAAAATGCAAGCCCCAAAAAGACCCCAAAAAGACCAAAATCAAGCATCTTTTTTGATTTCACTCCCCGCACATAAAAAAGGCAGGAAAGCACCCAGAAAGGCACTTGCACGAGGTTTGCATTGAACGTTCTTGCATTAATTCCTGCAAAACTTAGCCCTTCCAACAAAATAACCGCCAAAAAAGCCTTCTCTTCAGGTAAGAATTCTTTAGCGAGGAAGAAAACTGCTATAAATGTGGCAAAAATAAAAATTCCGCAAATGAGGTAATTTGTAAAAGCAGAAGCCCCGAAAATCAAGGCAAAAATATGGGAAATGAAGGCAAAAAGAGGTGGGTGCTTGTAATAACCCCATTCCAAGTTCTTGCCCCAAAAGAAATTTTCTGCCACATCCACCCCCGGAATTGGACGAAAAACTGAAAGCATTAAAACAAAAAAAAGCCCATGCAATAGGGAAAAAATGATGGTATTTTTAAGGCTTTGTGATTTTAACATCTTTAATAAAATTAATTCCAAAATAAAGGCACACCTTTTGTAAAATGAGGCTTTTATAATGAGTAAGCATTGATTTGAAGCTTAAATCTTCAGAATAAACAAGCAAGGTTGCCTCTTTTGTGAAAAAATCAAAAACAAGCCTAGAAGGGAAGCATTTTAGCGAAATTTCCTTACCAACAATTTCTTCCCAGTTTGTAAGGAACCGAACATCAAAAAAACCCTTTTTCCTTGCCAGTTCAATTATCAATTTTTCCGAGGCTTTGAAGTGGTTAATCATAGAGCTTATATTTTTCAAGCAATTTTTCAAGCACATCATCAATTTTTTGAGGCTTCTCAACGAATTTTTTTAAGTCATTTCTTTCTATAAAAATATCATAATTCGAAAGAGCTAAAATGTCAGCTGTTAAGCTTGTTCTAAAGATAAACTTAGGTAAGATTCCAAGCACTTTGAATGCAAGGTTTAAAATTGCAAAAGGCAAGTTGAGGATGATTTTTTTCTTATTCATAAAACCGCAAATTCTTTGAACAAATTCTTCCATTAAAATCACTTCTTCGCCACATAAATTGAAGCCTTTTCCTTGAGTTTCATCCCTTTCCATTGCAGTTATGATAAATTTTGCTACATCACCTGCGAAAACTGGTTGAACTTTAGCTTTTTTGCCATTTGCAAGAGGTAAAAACGGGAAAGAATTGACCATTTTTTCAAAAGTTTGCACCAATGCCCCACCTTCGCCTATCATCACGGAAGGGCGAATAATTGTTGCTTTTGGGTTGTTATTCATAATTGCAATTTCGCCGTCTCTTTTTGTTTTTACATATTTTGAAGGAATTTCAGAAGTTCCAGTAAAGGCTGAAATGTGCAAAAATCTTACTCCAAATTTCTTTGTAAAACTGGCAAGTCGTGCAGGAAATTCTTTGTGTATTATGTGATAAGGCTGTTTTTTGCTTTCCATTAAACATTTACCGCGGCCGTCGCTTAAGTGCATCTCGCGCATATTTGTATCCAGTGTTAAAACGTAAGAATTTAGATGTGAAAACTCGTGTGATGGTCACCAAGGTACTTTTTGAAGGAAAGACCGCAGTTGGCGTGGAAGCGATAATTCGCGGCAAAAAAGTGACCATTAAAGGTAAAGAGGTAATTCTCTGCGGTGGTTCGATTAATTCACCGCAATTGCTTCAGTTATCTGGAATTGGAAATGAGAATGATTTAAAGCCGCTGGGCGTGCAAATGGTTCATCACCTACCTGGAGTCGGTGCCAATTTGCAGGATCACTTAGAAGTTTATGTCCAATACAAGTGCAAACAACCTGTCACCCAACAACCGTCGCTTAAATTCTGGAAGCGACCATGGATCGGCTTCCTATGGTTATTTTTCCGAACCGGCCCTGGTGCAACCAATCACTTCGAAGCTGGTGGCTTTACTAGAAGTAATGATGAAGTGGCCTATCCAAATCTGATGTACCACTTCTTACCACTTGCAATTAGATATGACGGCACTGGTCCTAAGAGTGGCCATGGATATCAATTCCATATTGGCCCAATGTATTCAGACTCTCGCGGTTGGCTGAAGATCCGAAGCACTAATCCATTCGATAAGCC
>CAZFPN010000016.1:0-15441 GCA_964521015.1 uncultured Rickettsiales bacterium
CTAAAGAAGTGTCCTAAGAAAACTTCCGCATACCTAAGTGGCATTGCTAAAAAACCAATCACCAACATCCAAAAAACAGCACCTGGTCCCCCTGCATAAAGCGCAGCTGCAACACCAGAAATTGAGCCAACCCCAACACAACCAGAAATGGCAGAAAGGAAGGCCGCCCTTGAAGTAACTGCTTTTGTTCCGTCTTTTTCGCTTTCATTTTCAAAAAATATTTTGAACGATTGTCCTAATTTCCTAAAATTGATAAACTTTAATGAAAATAAAAAATAAATTGCTCCAACTAAAACCATAAAAATGGCAATTGGTAAGTTATAAGGTGTGAAAAATAGTATATTAAAAAAAATAATTCCTTCCAAGAAATTTGCTAAAATGTGAAAGAAATTTTGAACTGCATCAAGTATCATAAATAAATAATTTGTTTCTTTTGTTAGTTATTAAAAAACCATAAGAGTGGTAGAGAAAAAAATAAACAGCCCCTTAGGGCTTCATAATAATAATAAAAGAGCATCTTACATTTAGAGCAAAAAGACCGAAATCACTTTTTTGCGATAAGTTAAAATGCATTACTTTTATATAAACTTTAATAATATTCTTTGATATTTTAAAAAAAATCATCTGTCAAGCAATTTTTTGAAATTTTTTTAATTTTCATATGTAATTGCCTTTTGCAGTCAAGATATTTTCTTCTATTTTTAATTATTTTTAAAAAATAGCTTGACTTTTTAAAAGATATAATTCATAAAATTAAAACATATTCACTTTTGAGTACGTAGCTCAGTCGGTAGAGCACCTGACTTTTAATCAGGTTGTCGCGAGTTCGATTCTCGCCGTACTCACCACTTTAATTCTAATTATGTTGATTTTAGCATCATCTTCAAAAGGAAGGTTGGAAATTTTAGAAAAGTTAGGCATAAAGCCAAATTTAGTAATTAGCCCAGAAATTGATGAAAGCCCTTTAAAGAAAGAAACTCCAAAAATGCTTTCATTGAGGCTTGCGAAGGCAAAAGGCTTAAAAGTGTTTGAAGAAAATCAAAATGCTTGCATCATTTCAGCTGACACAGTTGTTGCCCTTGGCAGAAGAGTGGTTGATAAATGCCTTACAGATGAAGAAGTCAAAAATGCCCTTTTAATGCTTTCAGGGAAAAGCCATAAAGTATTTACATCAGTTTGCATCACATTTAAAGGGAAGCAGACTTTTAGAACAATTGAAACGAGAATAAAATTCAAAAGACTCACCCTGAAAGAAATTGAAAATTTCATCAAAACAGGAGAAGGAATTGGAAAAGCAGGGGGATACACAATTAATGGCTTTGCAGAAAGCTTTATTTTGCAAATTTGCGGTTCCGTTTCTGGGGTTGTAGGTCTGCCTTCTTACGAGCTTTTAAATCTTCTAAGACCTATCTATAAAATTGATTAAAGCTTTACAAATGACTTAAACCGCACTTTTCCATTTTTGCAAATGAATTTACCAAAACCTCTCATTTCAATCACACATTCTTTTTTAAATGCAGTTGAAAAAAAATTTAAAATGCCATCAAGCCCTTTTTCTACTTGATTTTTCCCCAATTTACACCTGCACTCAAGTTTTAAAACAAATTCTTTTTTGTTGATATTTTTATTTTTCACATCTAAACTTTCCATAGAAAATAATTTTTATATAATTGTGTTTAAAATAATAACTTGGAATGTCAACTCTATAAGAACAAGAATTGAACAATTATTGCTTTTGCTAAAACAGGAAAACCCTGATATAGTCCTTTTGCAGGAAATTAAATGTGTAGATTTACAATTTCCATCAGATGCAATCTCGGAAGCTGGTTATAATTTTGCAATTTTTGGTCAGAAAACTTATAATGGAGTTGCAATTCTTTCTAAAATGCCAATAGAAGATGTATCAAGAGGTTTGCCACATTTTGAAGATGGCGAATCAAGATACATAGAAGCACTTACTTACCTTGGGAAAACTGCCATTAAAGTTGCATCTGTTTATGTTCCAAATGGAAGCCCAACAGGAGAAGAAGCGAAAACAAGAATAAAGCCACAAAGTTCTGCTCGCTTTCAGTATAAACTCAACTTCTTAGATGCTCTCAAAAATCATATAAAAAATCAAGTTAGTCAAAGTTTCGTTTTTGGTGGAGATATGAATGTTTCCCCCGCCGATATTGATGTTTATAATGTTGCCAACTGGGAAGGAAAAATTAGTTTTTTACCAGAAGAAAAGGCTAAAATAAAAAGCATTCTCAATCTTGGTTATGCTGACGGAATAAGGCTTTTAGCTGGTAACTTGCAAATATTTTCTTGGTATGATTACAGAACAAGAGGCTTTGACACGGGGAAAGGCTTAAGAATAGACCATATCTATACTTCGCCACTTATAACAGACTTTCTTTCAGGCTTTAAAGTGCTTGATTATTATAGAGGCCTGGAAAAACCATCAGACCATGTTCCAATGCAAATTGATATTAAAATTCCTTAATTTTTCCTTGAATAAAAATCGTCAATTTGCTCTTTGAATTGATTTGCAATGGCATTTCTAATTACTTTCATTGAAGGTGTGATTTGTCCTCCATCAATTGAAGCTGGAGTGGTGTGCAGGTAAAAATAATGAATGTGTTCGTGTCTATCTAAATTTTCGTTAATTTGTCTTATGTATGATGGCAAGGAAAGTTCCACTTCGCGAATTTTTAAAGCCCCTGCCTCATTTGGAAATAAGATGACGGTAACGAAAGGTCTTCCTTCTGCTATCACGCAGGAAGTTTCAATATAAGGAATTGCATTTAACATACTTTCAATTTTGATGGGATTAATGAACTTTCCGTTAGATGTCTTGAATTGTTCTTTTTTTCTTCCAATAATTTTAATATAGCCTTCACTATCAATTGAAGCTAAGTCTCCTGTGTATAAAAAGCCGTTTTCATCAATCACTCTTGCTCCCTCGTTGTCAATTTTGTAGTACCCCTTCATCACATTTGGCCCTTTTACCAAAAGTTCGTTTTCTGGAGTTAATTTCACTTGCACTCCTTTTAAAGCCTTCCCTATTGTATAAAGCTTGTTTTCGGTTGGTGTGTTGACTGCAACCACAGGTGAAGTTTCTGTCAGCCCATAGCCTTGAAAAATTGGCACACCGATGTTAATGAAAAATCTGTAGACTTCATCAGGAAGGGCAGCACCTCCTGAAATCATCGCTTTAATTTTGCCCCCAAGCTTTGTTCTTATTTTTGAATAAAGAATTTTATCATAAAGCTTAAACATTATTCCGTGATTTTTGGTAGGTTCGTGATTTATGGCATATCTATAGCAAAGTGTTGCAATAAATTTTTGCACGGGGGAAGGGTTGTTTTTGATTTTTTCGTTCAAGCCATTTTTGACCTTTTCAAGAAAGCGAGGAACAACGGCAACGGCAGAAGGTTTTGTTCTTTCAAGCTCATCAGCAATTGTTTTGATGTTATTTGAAAAGTAAAATGTGGGACACTTTGAAATGAAGTAATAAGTCACCGTTCTTTGAAAAATGTGAGCCAAAGGTAAAAACGAAAATACACAATCGTCTTTTAAATTAATAATGTTTTTATAGTCTATATCAATTGCAACAATTTGAGATATAAGATTTTGATGAGTGAGTTCAACTCCTTTTGGTCTTCCTGATGTCCCACTTGTGTAAATGATTGTGGCAGTATCATTCGGGTGGCAGTTTTGCTCTATCTCGTTTAACGAATCCTTTGCTTTATTTGAATTTTCAAAACCAAGTTTTATCATTTCTTCAATAGAAATAATTTTATATTCTTTGTTTCTTGAAATTATATCTTCGGAAAATTTGTTTAGTGTAAAAATATATTTGAAATTGTAATTTGTTTTTTTAATAATATCAAAAACACTTTCATCTTGAATTATAATCGCTTTTGCTTCACAGTTTTCAAATTGATAAACCATATTATCAAAAGAAAGATTAGCAAACATAGGAACGGAAATACAACCTGATTTAGTAATTGCAAAATCACAGTAAAGCCAAGAAGGTGAAGATTCCATCATGATAACGATTTTATCTTGCCTTTGAAAGCCAGAATGAATAAAAAAGCTAGCAAGATTATCTACACATTCTAAAAAATGAGGGTAGTAAATTTTTGTCTCAACGCCATTCACAAGCAAAGAAAAGAAATTTTCTTGAAGGTGGTTTTGTTTTATTTGTTTTAATAAATCAAAAAAAGTTTTCATAATAAACTATAATTAATAATATTCTATTCTTGCCACCTTAGTTCCTATTCCTTTTAAAATTAAATCTTCGTTCTCAAAGTAAAGTAAATGATAACTTTCATTAAAAGCAAGAACTTTTTTACTTCCTTTATTAAAAATTTTCATTTTCCCTTTAGATAAGCCATTTTTAAAAGATGTAAAAAATGAAGCACAAGACCCACTTCCACAAGAAAGCGTTTCCCCTACCCCTCTTTCAAAAGTTCTAACAAATAAGGTTGTTTCATCTTTTACCAAAACAAAAGACACATTAACACCTTTCGTTTCAGCAAATTTTATTTGCATTTCAAGACCCTTCCTTTGCACAAAGTCAGTCTGCCAAAATTCTTCTTCCTGCAATTCCAAGAAAATTACAAGATGTGGATTTCCTAAATTCACGAAAAACCCTTCGTCTAATTGCTTAAAAGAAAGAGGTTTGCCTAAATTAATCATAGAATAACCTTCCTGAAATTCGCAATTAATCAAACCTTTTTTTGTTTCCAATAGGAATTTTACTTCTCCAGTTTCCTGTGCGAGCATTTTGATAACACATTTAAGTGCATTTCCACACATTTCAGCTTCACTTCCATCTTGATTGAAAAAACGCATATTATTCCCATTTAACAGAATAAATTGGTCTGCCCCTATTCCAAAATTTCTATCACACAAACGAGCAATTTCAGACATAGAAAGTTCTGTTTTGGAAATTAAAAAATCATTCCCAATTGAATGCCATTTTTCCAAAAGTATCATATTAATTTGATTCTAGTTTATCGTTTATAATCACTCTATCGTCAAAAACAAAGCAGTCACCAACCCACATACCATTTTTGTTTTCTGTTTCAATGAAATAGCCAATAATTCCACCTTTTAAGTGGTAGACATTCTTGTATCCAGCCTTTCTAAGCCATGAAGTTGATTTTTCGCATCTTACTCCCCCTGTGCAGAAGCCTGCGATGATTTGGTTTTTATCTTTTAAGTTTTCATCGCACCATTCCTTAAATTCACGAAAAGTTTCAGTTTTAGGGTTAACAGAGCCTTTAAAAGTCCCGATTATATATTCAAAGTCGTTTCTTGTGTCAATGTTGATGACATCTTTTCTGCTGACAAATTCGTCCCAATCTTTTGGTTCAATGTGAAAACCAGGGTTGTATTCGCATTTCGCTTCCCCACTTGAAACGACCTCTTTTTTAATTCTAATTTTAAGTTTGCCGAATGGATGGGCTTTGTAATAGCTTTCTTTAAATGTTATTTCAGCAAATTCTTTATACTCTTCAAAGAACTTATAAAGCAATACAATGTTTTCGTTTAAAACGGAAAGTGTGCCATTAATTCCTTCTGTTGCAATAAGCACTGTGCCAAGTATATCGTGTTTTTTGCAGAAATCTTCCAGTTTATCTCTAAAAAGATGAATACCCTCTTCTATTTTTGTGAAATAATAAAATGTCGTAATTGTGATTGGAAGTTCACCTTGTGTTTGTTTTGCCCTTAAGATTTTCATAAATTTATTTTAATGTTAATATTTTTGCATTGTAATAACCTAAGCTTTTCACTTGATTTAAAGTTTCCTCTTCTAAACCCTTTTTTAAAGGTCCAATTCTGACAATTTCTAACACTGTTCCATCTTCTGTTGTGTGTTTTTTTGTAACGATATTTTCAATAGCCTCACTTTCCAGTGTTTTTATTGTATTTTGCAAATTTTCAAGCGATTGAAAAGCTCCAACTTGAATATAAGTTTGTTCTCCGTTGAAGTTTTGTGCCAATGTTTCACGTGAAACATTTTCTTCTTCTAAATTTTCACTAATTTTAGTATAAGGTGAATTTTTTTGTGATTTATTTCCAACAAGACCTAAATAGACTTTCTTTCCTGCTATCAAATCTTTTGTCTCTTTTGGTAAAAGACGAATTCTGCCCCGTGTCACACCTTGAGCGAAAAACTCTAAATCTTTAGCTATTCTTTCTGATACATCTAAAATTCTGTGTTGTGTTTCAGAAAAAGGCCCCCTATCATTAACAACCGCAATTAACTTTTTACCATTTTCTAAATTGGTAATTTCAATCACAGCAGGCATTTGCAATGTTTTATGTGCGACTGTATAAGTGTGTTTGTCAAATTTTGCACCATTTGCAGTTTTTTTAGCATGAAATCCGGGCCCATACCAAGAAATATAACCTTCTTCGTTAAATGAGTTGTAGTATCGTGGGGTATATTGCTTTTTGCCGATTTTATATGGGTTGCCGATTTTTTGGTCTCCATATTTTTGTTTATCGTAATTTGCATTTGCAAGACTTTGCATTAAAAATAATGCAATCAAAAACCCTTTATTCATAAATAAAATTTTTAACACCTGTGACATTTTTTAAGTCCTCTTCGAAGGAAGTAATATCAATTTCCGTTTTAAAATTAAAGCTTTCAACAGCTGAATTCATGGCAAGGGAATTTTCACTTTTAAATTTTCTCACAGCTTCAATCAGCTTTAATGCTTCAATCGTGTTTTGTGAAACATCAAATTTTGGAAATGTGAAATTCGCTAAACTGCCTTTTGTGTGAACGGAATAACCGAAGAATACTTTTGAAAGTTCTTCCGTAATAAATGGCACGAATGGAGCATAAAGAATTAAAATTCCTTCAAGCGTCACCCTTAATGCCTTTAAAGCCGAAAGCTGTTTTTGTTTAACTTGAGCGGAATTTGAGGGAGGATTTTCTTTGTAAATCAATGCTTCAAGACCATAATAACGAACTTTAATTGCTTCAAGGTAGTTATCACATAAATCTTTCCAAAAGAAGTTATCTAAAATTTCTTTTGCTTTTGAATATTCAAAAGCATCCATCTGATTTTGATATTCAGTGAAAACTTGATTTAGCCTTGCAATTATCCATTTATCAAAGCTTTCTGTAATTTCAGCATCTTTTTCAAATTGCGATTCTTTTAGTGAAAAAAACTTAAAGGCATTCCAAAGTTTATTAATAAATCTTCTTCCGTCATCAAGTAAAGTTTCGCTATAAGCTGTGTCAGTACCGAGGCTAGAAGAAGAACACCATAAGCGAATAACATCAACACCTTTTTCTTCAATCAACTTTAAAGGAGTGATGACATTGCCTTTTGATTTACTCATTTTTGTTTTATCACTTGCAAGACACCAACCAGAAAGCATCACATTTTTCCAAGGAATTATATTTGGATTTTCCTTCATTCTAAAAAATTCCCTTGAATTAAAGTCAAGCTTTGCATTCGGCTTTTTATCAACAGACTTAAGCTCTAAAGAATGGAGATAAGTTTTTGCCATCGTGTAAAAAGCCCAAGTTCTAATGATTTCATGTGCCTGAGGGCGAAGGTCAAAAACTGGACATTTCATTAAATCGCCAAATGCCACCTGCGGACTAATTGAGCTTGTGAACCATGTATCAAACACGATATCTTCCGTTTTGACTTGCAAATTTTCAATTCCAACCTCTTCTAAAATTTCTTTCTTTTCTTTTATAAGGCTTATCAGTTTTGCAAGGTCTCTATCTTTCAAGATAAATTTCTTTTCTTCAAAAATTTCACTACTAAATTCTGATAATAATTCCTTAAAAACCCCTTCTAAATTTCTGTGAATTTCAATTGCATATTTCTTTATTCCAATATTTTTTATCTCTAAATCCATTCCGCTTAAAACGAAGCTATCTTCAAAATGCAAATAATCCTCGCTTTCCATCATTTTTTCAAGCATTTCATCTTCCATTTCAAAGTATTCTTCTTTTGCATTCCCGCCAAATTTTTTAACTAGCAAGGAAAAATCATCTTTATAAAATTCATTTTTTATATTTTGCAATGTTTCACGTGAAACATTTTCTTGAAATGCAAATTCACGAACAGGAAGTGAAATTCCAAAAAATCTATCTCGTGAAATGCACCAATCTTGATTTAAACCTTCAACCCACTGCTCTAAACGAATTTTCATATTAGATGGGTGAAAGTTTAGCTTTTTAATAACTTCTTTGAAGTCTCTTTTAAAAGGCAACAAGCTTAAATACCATTGATTTTTAAAAAGTATCTCAACTGGCTTCCCACTTCGCTCTCCGCATTTTACAGGACGAGAAATTTTGCTAACCTTCACATCTGCATCAGTTATCGCTTCTTCAAGATTAAGTGGCACTTTCATTCCCGACACAAGAAAGGCGGAAAGGAATTTTTCAATGATAAACTTTCTTGCCTCCTCAACTTTCATAAAACTACCCTCTTCTTTTACAAAAAGAGAATCATTGACAAAGCCATCATCAGTAATTAAGTTTTGAGTTGCAAATTCTGTTTTTTCAAGTGTTGGCATTCTGTTTGCAAGAACATATCTAGTTTTGATTTTATCCCACAGTTTGTGTCTTTCTATCCAGATTTTATCTTGAATGTCACCAAAAGCGCAGCACATTACAAGCCCTGTTCCCTTTTCTTTTGCAACATCTTCGTCAGGAATTAAAGGCACTTCAAGCTCATATTCTGCCCCCTTATTTGGCAATAAAACTTTTTTCCCTGCGAATTTTTTATATCTTTCGTCATCAGGGTGAAAAAAAACACAAACACAGGCAGGTAAAAGTTCTGGTCTTGTTGTCATTATTTCAACTTTTTCAAAGGTTTCTCCCTCTAGTTCAATTAAAGCTTTGTAAGTCACTTGCAGACCTTCCATTTCTTTTTCTTCTATATCAGCTTGTGCAAGAGCAGTTTTATCAATTACATCAAAATAAACAGGGGCAAGTTTTTGGTAAATCAAGCCCTTTTCCCATAAATCTATAAATGAATTTTGGCTAATTTCGGCGGTTTTTGAAGATATGGTTTGATATTTCAATTTAAAATCAACCGAGAGACCGATTTGAGTGAATAAATCTTCAAAATCCTTTTCCGCATCTTCAACAACTTTATAGCATTCATTCACAAATTCTTCTTTCGTGCAATTTCTACCGACTTTTTTTCCTGTCAACTTTTCAACAAGCCTTTCGGTTGGAAGCCCGTTATCGTCAAAACCAATTGGGTAAAAAACATCAAAACCTTTTTGCCTTTTGTATCTTGCAATTAAATCAGCCTGCACATATGAAAAGACATGCCCCATATGTAAAAACCCAGAAACGGTTGGAGGAGGGGTATCTATCATAAAGCTATTACCTGTGTTTAGAAAGTTGTAAAATCCTTCCTTTTTCCAATTTTCTGCGATTTGTTTTTCCTTAGTTTTATAGTCAAAAAACTTGCTTAATTCCTTCATAATTGCAAATGTTTATTATTAGTCTTTTAATATAGCAAAAAGTTAAAAAAAGCAAGCAATTTTACTTCTTAATTTCAGCAAATTTATCAAGACATTTCTTTCTTTGAATTTCATGTTCCACAATTGGGAAATATGCCTTTTTAAGCCATTTTTTGATATATATTCTTTCAGGGTCAAATTTTTCTTGTTGTAGCTTCGGGTTAAATATCCTAAAATAAGGAGAGGCATCATACCCACTGCCAAAAACCCACTGCCAAGAAAAAGGGTTGACAGCGGGGCAGGCATCAAAAAGACAATCCCAAAACCATTGTTCGCCCTTTTTCCAATCTATCATTAAGTCTTTAATTAAAAAAGATGCTGTCATCATTCTAGTGCGATTATGCATAAAGCCTGTTTTCCAAAGCTCCATCATTCCTGCATCAACAATTTCTTCGCCCGTCATTCCTTTTTGCCAATAATTCAAAAAGTCTTCACTTTCCCATTTAAAATGACTAAATTCTGGCTTTAATTCCTTTTCATACAAATTTTGATTGCGAAACAAAGTGTGAAAAGCAAATTCTCTCCAACCTAATTCTGATGTGAAAACGGAAGAAATTTCCAGCGCCTTCCAAAACAAAACATTAGGGGCAATTATTCCAAAGCGTATGTAAGGGGCAAATTTGCTTGTTCCATCTTTCCATAAATCATTTCTGTTTTCGCCATAAAGAGATGCTTTTTTATGAAAGAATTGCTTAACATTTTCTTCAATTTTAGAATAGTCAAATTCCCACCCTTGAATGATGCTTTCGTGCCATTTTTTATTAGGCAAAAGGTTTAAATCTTTCACACCAAGACCATTAATTTTTTTGAAAGTTGGCTTAAAGTCGCCCATTGGCTTTAACACTTTTGAAACATTAGCGAGACATTCCTTCCAAAAGTAAGTAAAGACCTTAATTTCACGAATTTCCAAAGGCTCAAAAATTAATTTTGCTTTGTAGCTTTCGCTTGGAAATATTTTTGCAATTTCACTTTCAACTTCCATCTGTTTTTTGGTGTAGGAACGATTAAAAAATATTTTTTCAAAACCAATTTCCTTTTGAATTTCGCTTAGAACATCAATCACATCCCCTTGTTTTATCAATAAATTTCCATCGATTTCTTTATTAAAAGAATTTAAAGTATGATGCAAAAAAACCTTACTTGCCTCCCCAAGTTTTCTTCCAAGGTAGTTTTCGTTATATACAAAAAGCGGAATTATGGTGAAACCTTGAAGAAAAGCATTGAATAATGCGGGATTTTCTTTGATGCGAAAGTCGTCAGAAAATAAAACAACTGCGATTTTCATGCAAAGCCTCTTGCTTTCATAATTGCATTTGAAATTAATTCACTTTCTAGTGTTTTAATTTTGTAATCTTCAATTACTTCGTCAACAGAAAGCTCAGCAAGTGTGTTTTTATCTTGAATACCAGCGGAAATAAATTCCAATGCAACATCAATTGTAATTCCAACTTCTTTTGAAAGTTTTTCAGCTTTTTTTCTATCTACTGCTAGTTTTTCTTGTAATTTTTTTTCTTTTTCTTCAAGTGCGATTGATGCCCTTTCCTTAATTCCTTCTGCTATTTCTTCGTCAAAACCTTCAATTTGAGATATTTCTTCTATTGAAGCACTTGCGATTTTTTCAATAGTGTCAAACTTTTCAATCACAAGTAATTGAGCAACCATTTCATCAATGTTAAGCTCGTTCACAAGAGTTAAAGCTTTGCTTGCAATTTCATCAAATTTCTTTTGGGAACTTTCTTCTTTAGTGATGAAGTGTATAGACCAACCAAGCAACTTCGTTAAAAGCCTCACATTTTGACCACGACGCCCAATTGCAAAGCTGATATCTTCTTCTGCGATTATTACATCTAAATTATTGTTTTCATAGTCAACCATAATGTTGATTATGTTAATCGGTTTTGTGTAAGCCTTTTCCCCCTCACCTTCTCGTTTCATTCTATTTTGTTCAACAGGGTTGCCTTTAAGGGCATTCATCATAAACATTGCAGGGTCTTCATTCCATTCAATAATATCAATTCTTTCACCGCATAATTCACGAGATATAGAACGGATTTTTCTTCCATATGTTGAAAGACAAATAAGCAGTGGGTTTAGTGTAGGGTCTTTTGAGAAAACGGCTATTTTAGCCCTTGAGCCAGCATCTCTTGCGATTGCTTTTACCTGAATTGTCTCATCCATTATTTCAGGAATTGCCTGTTTCAAAAGCTCAAATAAAAATTCTTCGGATGTTCTGGTTAAAATTCCTTGAGGTTTGCTATCGTTTCTTTCAACTTCCGCAACCAATGCTTCAATTCTGTCTCCTGATTTGATTTTCTCAAATTCAGTTGGTAGCATCTGGTTTTTTGAAAGGAAAGCTTCGTATTTATCAATTACTACCAATAAACCACCGAAATAAACTTTTTTAACAACTCCATTTATGATAAAACCTTTTAATTTTTGGAAATATGCAAACTCTGCCTCCTTTTCACGCTTTATCATTTCTTTGTTTATGAGAAAGCCAATATTCCTAATTACATTAGAACTAAAGCCAGAAACGGGTAGAGGAGCAAAAATTTCCGATAAAATAACAGCCTCGCTATCTATTAATTTTGCTTCTTCAAGCGAAATTTGCCTGTACACATCAATAACATTCTCAACAACTTGAACTTTTTTAAATGCAGAAACGGCACCATTGCTTTTTATTTTCACTGAAACATCGTAAAGACCTTTGAAATATTCAAACAATGCAACTTCCAATGCACTTTCAACTGCCTTATTGATTACATCTTTTTTTAAGCCTTTTTCAAGAGCGATAGCTTCAAGAACTGCCAAAAATTCAGGATTTTCCTTATCAAAAACAAAACTAGACACGGGACTAATTATTCAATTAATTTGCATTTGAGGTGGAAACTTCTTTCTGCCTCACAACTTGCTTGCCACAATATGTGCCATCAAGAGCTATGTGACCTGGTAAAGAAGGTATTCCGTCTTTGTTGATAATCACATTAATTGGTTTGTGATTATGGTGAGAACGTCTCATATTTCTTTTAGATTTTGACGTCTTTTTCTTAGGTACAGCCATAAATTATTTATATATTATTTTTGTTATGCATAAAATGAATAACCTATTTTGCAAAGAAAAAAATAATTTTGCAAGCTTTTTTTCAAAATATTTTTAAAAAATATTTGATTTTTTATTTTTTCCCTTTTAACAACAACATATTTCTTAAATTAAATTATTTCTAAGATGGAACTTCAAAAATGGAATTTAGCTTCGCTTTTCAAAAACGATAATGATGCTTTAAATTTTTTAAAACTTACTAACATTAAAATTCAAAATTTTTCTTCTAATTTTAGTGGAAAAGTGAAAGACTTAAATTCAAATCAAATTTTTGATTCCATCAAGCAATATGAAGGAATTTCAGATGATTTAGGCAGGCTTGGAAGTTATGCTTACCTTCGTTATGCAGTTGATATGAAAAATCAGGAAACTCTTGGGTTTTATCAGTTTGTTTTTGAAAATATATCAGAACTTTCGGCAAAAATAGCTTTTTTTTCACTTGAACTAAATGCTTTAGAAGACAGAACTTTAAACACAAAAGAGCTTGAATTTTACAAACCATTTCTTGAAAAAAACCGCATATTTAAGCCATTTGAACTTTCAAAAGAATTGGAAGAAATGCTAATTCGTAAGTCAGTTACTTCAAACGATGCTTTCGTAAGGCTTTATGATGAAACTTTGGCAAATCTAAAATTCAATTTCAACGGAAAGGAAGTCAATTTGACAAAAATTCTTGATAAACTTTCTTCCAAAAAACCAGAAGAACGTAAGCTTTCCGCAAAAGAACTTGGAAAAGTGCTAAAGGAAAATATTAAAATCATCACATTTATTTTCAATGCCATCATTAAAGATAAACAAATTGAAGATGATTACAGGGGCTTTAAAAAACCAATAGATTCAAGGAATTTAGCGAACTTTATTGAAAGCGAAGTCGTTGAAAATCTTGTAAGCACGGTGAAGGCAAATTATTCTTCACTTTCGCATAAATATTATAAACTAAAAGCAAAAATTTTTGGCGCAGAGAAGCTGAAATATTGGGATAGGAATGCCCCCCTTCCCTTCGCAGACGATACCGAATTTTCATTTGAAGAAGCAAAGAAAATCACACTTGAAAGCTATCACGAATTTCACCCCAAAACCGCCGAAATTGCTGAAAAATTCTTCACAAATAACTGGATAGATGCTGGTGTTTTTGAAGGCAAAGATAGCGGAGCCTTTTCCCATCCCACAGTTCCCTCTGCAAACCCATTTATAATGCTTAACTTCCTTGGCAAAACGAGAGATGTTGCAACAATGGCACACGAGCTAGGTCACGGAATTCACCAGTTTTTAGCAAGAAAACAAGGGGCATTAATGGCGGGTACACCCCTTACACTTGCGGAAACTGCGTCAGTATTTGGGGAAATGCTTGTCTTCCAAAAATTACTAAAAAATGCAAAAACGAAAGAGCAAAAACTTGCAATATTAGGGGGGAAAATTGAAGATATGCTAAACACCGTCGTTCGTCAAATTGCCTTTTGTGATTTTGAAACCAAACTTCACGATGCACGAAAAAATGGTGAGCTTTCGGCTGATGTAATTTCTAAAATATGGCTTGAAGTTCAAAGTTCTTCTCTTGGTGAAGGCATTGAATTTGAAGAAGAATATGCGAATTTCTGGGCTTATATATCTCACTTTTTCCATTCTCCTTTTTATGTTTATGCATATGCTTTTGGTGACTGTCTTGTGAACAGCCTTTACCATCTTTATAAATCAAAAAAATGTGAAAATTTTGAAGAAAAATATATAGAAATGCTTGAAAAAGGTGGGAAAGAACATCACAGCAAATTACTTGCACCTTTTGGAATTAACTTAAACGAAAGCGAATTTTGGAATAATGGTTTAAATGTTTTAAAAGAATATATTGATGAATTTGAAAAGCTATTATGATTTCCTCAATTTTAAACGAAAAATTACAGCAAAATAAGCTAATTTTTGATGAAAACAGTAGTTATGTCAAAATCGTAAAAGAACTTGAAAACCTTTGCCTTAAGCTTAACTCTCATTCAAAAATTTTCTCAATTTTAAAAGCAAATCCTAAAGGTTTTTATATTTATGGAACAACGGGTTCAGGCAAAACAACACTTATGAATGCCTTTTTTTCTGCTTTAGATGTGCCTAAAATGAATATCCATTTTCACGATTACTTCCTTGATATAACGAAACTTTTAACTAAATATTCAATGCAAAAACTTGTGGAAAAGCTTGCAAGAAAGGTTAAAGTGCTTTGTTTTGACGAATTTTTTATTGAAAGCATAGCAGATGCAAGGCTTTTGAAAGATTTATTTGAAGGGTTGATAAAAAAAGGAGTCATAATTGTTGCCACTTCAAATTTTGAGCCAGAAAAACTTTATGAAAATGGGTTCAACAGGGAAGTTATATTTCCTGATTTTTCAAACTTTTTAAGAGCCAATTTGCAGGTTTTCAATCTTTCGCACCTTTTTGATTTTAGGCTTCAAAAAAACCACAAGCAAAGCATTATTAAAACGGAAATCCCTGATTTTTTTGTTCCGCAAAAACTTGAAATTGAAGGTCATATTATTTCGTGCAAAACATTTCAACACGAGGCAATTTTTGAGTTCAATGAACTTTTTGCAAAACCCAGAAGTGTTGTTTTGTTTATTGATATTTGCAGGAAATTTGATAAAATCTATATAGCAAACTTCAAACCATTTAGCGAAAAAAACGAAGATGAAGCAATTCGCTTTAGAAATTTCATAGATGTTGCCTATATTAGACACAATCAAATTTTCTTACAAACGACCATTGAAGAAAGCCAAATTTTTGAAGCAAAAATGCTTGAAAACATTAAAATAAAGCGGACATATAGCAGATTGAGAGAAATGTCTCAGGACGAA
>CAZFPN010000017.1:0-13732 GCA_964521015.1 uncultured Rickettsiales bacterium
GATTATAAGAGGTTTATTTTAAAATATCAAGCCCTAAAATGAACTAAGTAAAGAACTATTGATATGTTTTTATCGCAAAACTTAAGTCTCTTGCTAAATAAAGAGAGCCACAGATGATTATTCTCACTGGCTTTTCACAATTCTTACCTAAATTCGTAAATGCCTCTAACATATTTTTTTCTTTCGTGCAAGGGATTTCATTTTTTTCAAAACCATTCGCTAAAATGCTTGCAAATTCAGGGTAAATTTCCCCCATTCCTTCAAGAGCAACACCTTTTGAGACAATTCCTTTAAAGGGTTTTAAAAAATTGACAACCTCCGTCCCTCTTGTTTTGCCAACAATCAAAACATTTTCAAGCTCTTCACTTTGGCTTGCAAGCCAATGAGCAAGAATAATCGCTCCACCTTCATTATGTGCACCATCAAACCAAATTTCACTTTTTTCAGGAAGAAGGTTTAATAATTTTTCCTCGTTCACACATTCAAGCCTTCCTGCCCATTTTGTTTTTTGAATTCCTTTTATAAATGTGCCTTCTTCAAGTTTTAGGCTTAATTCTTCCAAAAGCCTTAAAACAGCCGAAAGATTGTAAAGCTGATGCTCCCCAAGTAAAGGTGGCACAGGTAAAATCATCGCTCCGTTTTTACCTTCGTATTCAATTCCAAAAAGCCCATCTTCAAATTCCACTTTGCAAAAATTGTAATCTCTTCCAAAAAACAAAGGTTTTGCTTTTTTTTCCGCCACTTTGTCAAGAATAACATTCAAAACTTCACCAGAAAAAGGGTGAAAAATGCATGGCTTTCCTTCTTTCAACACCCCAAGTTTTTGAATTGCAATTTCTGGAAGTGTTTCCCCTAAAAACCTTGTGTGGTCTAGCGAAAGGGATGTAAATAGAACACCTGCAATGTTTGAAAAAATGTTTGTTGCGTCTCTTTCCCCCCCCATTCCTGCTTCAAAAATATGGAAGTCGCAATTTTCTTCTGCAAAATAAAGAATGGCAACGATTGTAAGGCTTTCAAAAATCGTAAGATAAACACCTTCTTCTTCGCATAAAAAACGCACCTTTTCGCTCAATATATAAAGCTTTTCATCGGTAATAAAATTGTCATTTGCTTCAATTCTTTCATTTACCGCATAAAGATGGGGAGATGTGAAAACTGCCACTTTAAAACCTGCCTCCATTAAAATTGATTTCAAATAAGCACAGCTTGAACCTTTTCCATTTGTGCCAACGATGTGAATGATGTTTTTCAGTGCATTTTGAGGGTTTCCAAGCTTACTTAAAAGCAACCTTACCTTGCTTGCATCAACCGATTTAAAACTTCCTGTAAAAATTGGAAAATGAGGCATAAAAAACCTCACTTCTTTGAAATTAGGAATGAAATAAGGGGGCTTCATAACATTTGAGCTAATTTTTCTTCAGTAAGGCTTTGCATTATGCCACCAAAGTTTGCAAATTCGGCATTTCCACCGCCCTTCCCCCCTAATTTAGAAGAAAGATTTTTACCAATTTCTACCGCTGAAATTTCTTTTTCGTTTGAAGATATGTAAAGGGTCAACCTCCCTTCATTTTCGCAAGATAAAATTAGCACTTTAGCCTTATTTTTAAGCCTTGAAATAAGTTGCTTACTTAATTCCGCATTTAAACCGCTGGCACATTTAATATAAAAATTACCTTTTAAAATTCCTTCTTGTTTTTCGGCGATTTTTAGCATCAATTCAGCAATTTCCTTGTTCTTTGCGATGAGTTTTTGTTGAAGATTAAAAACTTCATTAAGCGATTCATCTTTTGCAATGTCTTCTCTGCCAATATTTTCTGAAATTCGTGGCATTTTGAAATTTGCCCTTAAGCTTTCAAGATTATATCCAGCATAAAGCATATATTCAAGGGCTTTTTTGCCAGTTAAAGCTTCAATTCTTCTAACTCCACTTGCAACACTTCCTTCTTCAATTACCTTAAAAGCACAAATTTGATTAGTGTTCAAAATATGAATTCCACCGCATAATTCATGAGATTTGCCAATTTTCATTGTCCTTACTTCCTCTTCATACTTTTCACCAAAAAATGCGATTGCACCTTCTTTTTTAGCCTCTTCAAGAGTTGTGATTTTTGTTAAAGAAGGCATACCTTTTGCAATTTCAAAATTGATTAAGGATTCAATTTCGTAAATTTCTTCCCCTGTTAAAGGTCTGTTAAAACTAAAATCAAAGCGAAGTCTGTTTCTTTCAACCAAAGACCCTTTCTGCACGACACTTTCCCCAAATTTTTCTCTTAAAAAATGATGCAAAAGGTGAGTTGCTGAATGGGCTGATGCTGATGTCATTCTTTCTTCTTCATTCACTTTCAATTCAACTTCTTTTCCAACTTCTAAACCGCTGTTAGAAATAAGCTTATGAAGAATGATATTTTTAATTTTAACTACATCTAAAACAGGAATATCATTTAAAAAGCCAACATCACTGATTTGCCCACCTCCTTCAGGGTAAAAGCAGGTTTTTTCCAAGACAACATAATTGTTAAATATGCCAAGAATTTTTGCCTTCATCTGCACTTTTTCATAACCTTCAAATTCTGTTTTTGGAAAGCTAGAGGCGAAATTGATAATTTCTTCACTGATTTTTTCGTCCCCACTTCCCTTCCAAGATTTCTTGCTTCTTTCTTTTTGCACTCTCATCTGTTCTTCAAAATCTTCGTCTTTCACTTCTTTTAGATTGTTTGATTTTAGAATATCGTTTGTAATATCAAGCGGAAAGCCGAAAGTATCATAAAGCATAAAAGCTTTTTCAGGGCTTAAACCTTCCCCTTCTTTCATTGCCCTCATTTCGGTTTCAAGAAATTTCATTCCCGTTGGAAGGGTTGCAAGAAACCTTTCTTCTTCATCGTGCGAAAGTGAAATGATTAAATTCCTTGCATCTTCTAGCTCAGAATATTCGCTTGACATTAAGTCAATCACTTTTGCTGTTATTCGGGCGAATTCCCCCCCTTTGTAACCTATATTATAAAGGTGTCTCAAGGCTCTTCTAATAATTCTTCTTAAGACATAACCTCTTCCTTCGCTTGAAGGGTGAATGCCGTCTGCGATTAAAAATGCGGTGCTTCTTGCATGGTCTGCCAAAATTCTATAAGCTAAATCACCATTGCTTGCCCTTCCTATAATTGATTTTGAATAATGGATTAAGTCAGAAAAAAGACTGGTTTGATAGTTATCAGTCTTGCCTTCAATTACGGAAACAAGTCTTTCAAGCCCCATTCCTGTGTCTATGCCTTTTTGGGCAAGTGAAGTTCTTGTCTTTTCATCAACTTGATTAAATTGCATAAAAACCAAATTCCAAATTTCCGTATACCTAGGTCCATCTTGATTTTCAGTTCCTGGCAAGCTTCCAAAAATACCCTCTCCATAATCGTAAAAAATTTCAGAGCAAGGGCCACAAGGTCCGGTAGGACCCATACTCCAGAAGTTATCATTTGTTTTGATTTTCAGGATTTTATCTTCATTAAAGCCTGTCAATTTTTGCCAAATTTTAAAAGCCTCTTCGTCTTCGTGAAACACCGTTATGTAAAGTTTTTCTTCGGAAAGCCCAAGTTCTTGTGTTAAAAACTTCCATGCAAAATAAATTGCCTCTTCTTTGAAGTAATCTCCAAAAGAAAAATTCCCTAGCATTTCAAAAAAAGTGTGATGACGATTTGTAAAACCAACATTTTCAAGGTCGTTATGCTTCCCCCCTGCCCTTATGCACTTTTGTATTGTCGTTGCCCTTTTTAAATTTGTTTTTTCAGCACCAGTGAAAATATCTTTAAATTGCACCATTCCGCTATTTGTAAATAAAAGGGTTGGGTCTTTAGGGACAAGATTGGAAGAGGAAACAAGAGAATGTTCGTTCCTTCTAAAATAAGTTTTGAATAAATTTCTAATTTCTTGATAGTTGTTTTCCATAAAAGTATCTTTGATTAATTCAAGTTTAAAAAAAAATTTATAAAAATCAAGTTTTATGTAAGCTTTAAATTACAATCTAGTAATTTGAACTTTTGCTTCATTTGATAAGAAAATTTTGAGAGGAATTGATTTTTCTTGTGTCAAATTTCTTTCCATTTCTTGTGATTTTAAGTCACATAAATTGCATTGAATTTCAATATCATTTGTAATTTGGGTTCCATTATTTATCCCTTCTTCTTTTGTAAGTTTTCTTAATTCATTTGCTTCTTTGAAAATATCTTTTGCACTATAAAAACCAATCGTTGCCCCAATTACTCCGCCTGTCAAGTCTGCCCCTGGAACTCCAACTAAATCTAAAATGCTAAAAAACATTCCTACAAATCCTGCTGAAAGGTCGCTTATTGTATGAATCCAATTTGCCTTTTTTAATTTTTCCTCGCCTTTTTCTATAGAATCTAAATTTTCTTTTTTATCTTCTTTGCCAAGTAAGTAAGCGCAAAGAGAGTTAATTCCTATTCCAGCACCAGAAAGAGCAATTCCAAGAACGGGGTTGACAGCCCAAGTTAAAGCAAATCTAGTGATGCTAAAAATCAAAGCAATACTAGAAAGAGCAAATGTAATTCCTGCCTTTATAAATGTTACAACAGTCTTCACTTTATTGCTTTCTTTTGAGGCAAAAACACTAAGACCGTAACTTATTGCATCACCAAACGAATCGCTTGCTTCTGCTATTAAAAACGAAGAACCTCCAAGAATTGAAGCAATGGTCCACCCAATTCCCATAGTTAAATTTAAGCCCATTGCAAGCAATAAACTTGCTTTATATGAAATTCCAAAGCGATTTTGAATTTTTTGAGAAATTTTGCTAGCAAATGTTTGTTTAGTGTTTGGCATAAAATATGATAATGATAATTATTCTCATTATCATATAAAAAATAATTTTAAAATGCAAGAAATTAAATATCTTCAAGACTTTTCTTTTCAACTCTCTTGTCTATAATCATTTTATAATATTTTTCACAAATATAATTTACCTTTTTTACATCTTCTTTGTTTAAAATTCCTATCAAAAGCTTTTCTGTGTCAACATTTTTTAGCTCAGGGTCTGAAATTGCTTGCTCTTTTAATTCTTTTTTGTAAGATGGGTCGCCCGTTAAAACTTCCATAAAGTTTGATATAATTGCATAAAGCATTTTAATTCTAATAGCTTCTCTTTGGGAAAACCTAAAATAAGAAAGCCAGTATCTATCAGAATCATTCCTTGCAAGAAGAGTGTAACTTTGAACCGTGGCTTGGCTATTTTCTGTAAATGCTATAAAGCCAACATTTAAGGCAAATTGAATAAATCTATAAAGTTCGTCAAAATTAATCCCAGAATAAAAAAGCGATTCAAGAGAAACTTCTTCTTCTTTTGTTGGCCAGCCTCTTGCAATACGTTTTCTATTTTCAAACCACTCTGTTGATTTAATTGAAAGGTCAAGCACTTTAACACCCCTTGAAATCAAAACTATAATACTGAAAAAAGCTATAAATACAAATAATTCACTTTTATAGAAGATATTGACAAGATACCCAATATTGCTATTTATTGGGTTTAAATATGGTGAATTTCCAAAAACAAAAACTGCACAAAATACAACCGCTATGCAAACTAAAATTGTTGTTGAAGGCTTTAAACCGCCTGTCATTTCTTTTACTTTCATACTTCCTTAAAATTTGACTTTTAATATACTATATTTGGGGAAAAATATTTATTTATATACTTCTCTGGAATAGTATTAAAGTATATAATTTAAAGAAACATTACAGAAGGTATATCGTGAAATTTAGAAGAAAATTCTAAAACCAGCAGAAATTAGATTTATTTTCACTTTATTTTTAGTTTTATTGCTTTTGTAGTCTAAAATTGTGTATTCTGCAAAAATGCTGTAATCTTTGTTGATGTTAAAAGAAGTTCCAAAACCATAAAGCATTCCTTCCAATTTTACAGTCGAAGAATCGCTCATTTTCTTTGTTGAAACATTTGAAGTGGTTAAAACAACTGGCTGACCATTTATTATAACATTTCCATTCACATTATTTGTACTGGTTATTTTGCTTTCTTTGGAAAATTCGCTTTTAGCATTTTGAAAACCATAACCTAATTTTGCATAAAGAGAAACTTCTTTCATTGGGTTAAAACCAGCAAAGAAGAAGGCATTGGAACCTTGCTTTGATTTGGTTGATATGTTTGTAAATGTTTCAATTTTTGGATTTCCCGTAACAACATCATACTGACTTGAACTATCTTTTAAACCGCCAAAATAAACACTTCCACCAGCACCAACAAAGAAATTTTCATCAACATCGTAAGCATAACCTAATTTTGCACCAAAGGCATTTCCTTTTATGTTATCTTTTTTTTGCATAGCAAATTCTAAATCAGTAAAGATTTTTGTTTCCGCATTTGCATTGATTGTAAAAATTGATGCTGTTAACATACAAGCTTTTTTTAAAAAATTATTCATAAAGTAAAATAATAAATTGATTTTGCGAAAAAGATAAATTAAGAATTGCAAAAGTCAATCTTTTTTTATAAAAAAATAATTTTAAAATGCAAGAAATTAAATATCTTCAAGACTTTTCTTTTCAACTCTCTTGTCTATAATCATTTTATAATATTTTTCACAAATATAATTTACCTTTTTTACATCTTCTTTGTTTAAAATTCCTATCAAAAGCTTTTCTGTGTCAACATTTTTTAGCTCAGGGTCTGAAATTGCTTGCTCTTTTAATTCTTTTTTGTAAGATGGGTCGCCCGTTAAAACTTCCATAAAGTTTGATATAATTGCATAAAGCATTTTAATTCTAATAGCTTCTCTTTGGGAAAACCTAAAATAAGAAAGCCAGTATCTATCAGAATCATTCCTTGCAAGAAGAGTGTAACTTTGAACCGTGGCTTGGCTATTTTCTGTAAATGCTATAAAGCCAACATTTAAGGCAAATTGAATAAATCTATAAAGTTCGTCAAAATTAATCCCAGAATAAAAAAGCGATTCAAGAGAAACTTCTTCTTCTTTTGTTGGCCAGCCTCTTGCAATACGTTTTCTATTTTCAAACCACTCTGTTGATTTAATTGAAAGGTCAAGCACTTTAACACCCCTTGAAATCAAAACTATAATACTGAAAAAAGCTATAAATACAAATAATTCACTTTTATAGAAGATATTGACAAGATACCCAATATTGCTATTTATTGGGTTTAAATATGGTGAATTTCCAAAAACAAAAACTGCACAAAATACAACCGCTATGCAAACTAAAATTGTTGTTGAAGGCTTTAAACCGCCTGTCATTTCTTTTACTTTCATACTTCCTTAAAATTTGACTTTTAATATACTATATTTGGGGAAAAATATTTATCAACTAAAAATTTATATACTTAAAGAATTATTTCATAATGTCTCATTCATATTTAAAAGTGGTTTCATATTGGTATTTCTTTTTAACTAAGGCAGTATTTTGGTCTTTAATTATCTTAAATAACAAATTTATAGATAGTCCATTTTGAAAAATCAAATTAGAAAATTATACAAATAAGCTTGACAAAAAAGAAAAAATGATAAATTAAATGTTAATTCATTTTAAGAATATAAAATATGGCAACAAAACAAATAAAAGATTTACCAGCAACAAAGCAATTTGTTTGCGAAATTCCAAGCGATGAAATAACAAAAAAGACAGAATCCGAACTTTTAAAAATTGCACAAACAGCTGAAATTAAAGGTTTTAGAAAAGGTCATATTCCAATGAAAATGGTAAAAGAACTTTATTCTGAAAAAGCAAAATCAATGGCAGTTGATATTCTGATTAGAGACAAAATTGAAATGCTTGCAAAAGAAGGAAATTACAAACTTTCCGCTTCCCCTTCAGTTGACGAATTCAAGGAAGAAGAAGGTAAAATTGAATTCACAGTGACGTTTGAATTAATGCCTGAAATTCCTTCTAATTTTGATTTTTCCCAAATTAAAGCAAAAACATATGAAGTGGCTTTAAGTGAAGAAGAAATCCAAAAAGAATTAGAGCTAATTGCTGAAAGAAACAGAACTTTCGCAAAAAAAGAAGGTAAGGCGGAAAAAGGTGATGTTGTTGTTATTGACACAATTGGCAGAGTTGACGGTGTTGAATTTGCAGGCGGAAAGCTTGATAATTACGAACTTGAACTTGGAAGTGGCACCTTCATACCTGGCTTTGAAGACCAACTAATTGGTGTGGGAGAAGGCGAAAATGTCATTGTAACTGTGACTTTCCCAGCTGATTATCATGCAAAAGATTTGGCTTCTAAAGAATCTCAATTTTTTACAAAAGTGAAGGAAGTTAAAAAGGCAGAAAAAGCAGAAATTAACGACGAACTTGCAAAAAAACTTTCTTGCGAAAATCTAGGTGCATTAAAAGATTTAGTGAAAGAAAAAATCACATCTTTTTACCAAAATTCTCATAAAGATTCTCTAAAAGGGCAAATTTTTGAAGATTTATCAAAAGCTCTTACATTTGATGTTTCGGAAGGAATGGTAAAAAGAGTTGCGGAAAGCATGATGGAAGAAAAAAAACTCACTCCAGAAGACCTTCCAAGCCTTGAAGATGAGGCAAAAAGAAGGTTAAGATTGAGCCTTTTCTTAAATCACATTGCAAGTGAAGAAAAAATCAAAGTTTCAGATCAAGATTTCACAAATTTTATAATTCAAAATGCTTCATCTTCTGGAATGAATCCTTTTCAAATGCTTGAATTTTACACCAAAAATAAAGATGCAAGAAAAAAACTTGAACTTTTATTAGAAGAGGATAAAATCTACGAATTTATTTTTGATAAAGCTTCTATTGAAAAAGAACAAATTTCAAAAGAAAAATTTGATGAAATTCTAAAAATCAAACACTAATATGCTTTTTGATGAACCTATAAAAGAGGAATCAAAAAAGATAGAAATCAAAGAAGTCAAAGCTCCACAGGAAGTAGCTTTTTCTTCAAATGACGGAGAATTCATATCATTTCACGAAAAATTAAAAAATCAAAATCTTCATCATGCAATTTTATTGCCAGAATTTTATGCAATTTTTCCAGATTTACTGCAAGATGTGATAAATAAAATATCTTCCCATTCATTTGAAAGGTTTGATGTTAAGCCAAATGAAAACGGCAATATTTTAATGGAAAGCATAGAAGAAGCTTTGAGATTTATCCAAAAAACATCTTTTTCAATGGCAAAAATTATCGTAATTTACGGAGTATGTAAAATGTCTTCCAGTGTTGCAAATGCCATTTTAAAATCATTAGAAGAGCCACCGAAAGATACATTCTTTATTTTGCTTTATAAAACACCAGAAAAAATCCTAAAAACCATTAAATCAAGAGCCATAATAAAAGAATTTGCAAGTTGTGAAAAAAACTTCAATTTTTTATTCGAAAACTTCATTCCAAAAGAAATTACAAAGCAAGAAATCACTGACTTAATTGGCTTTAAGTTAAACTTAATTCACATTTTTAAAAATGCAGAAATGATTGTATTAATAAGTAATTTTGATAAACTTCTAGAAAATTTTAGCTATATAAATTTCAAAAAATTTTTCAAAGAAAATGAACATAAAGAACATTTTAAAGATGTTATGTTCTTACTTATTGAAGGCAAAATCGCAAAACTCAAGGAAAAAAATTATAATTTATATTTTCACTTTATTTTGCAAAAAAAATATGCTATCATATATAATACGAACTTAGAAGTATTTTTGTATTATACAATTTATAAATTATGCTATACTTACTTATAAAATGGTTGATTTTTGGGTTTTTACTTTTAAGTAAGTTTGCATTTGGAATGGTTGAAATAGGGGCTAATAAAATCACTCAAGATTCTTGCAAAGTTAATATAAAAGGTGATTTTTCTTCAATTAAGTCCCAAGGGTATGGAATTATAATAACTTTTGACCCACGAGAACAGCCAATAGTATTCAACAATTGTCCCTTTTTAAGCATAGATAAGAAAAAGCGAAACATTGAAGTAACGGGTGGGTTTATTGTCTCTAAAAATTGCAAACAGGGAAATTGTAGCTTAAAAATCATAGAAAATGGAAAGGAAACGTTTGCTGACTTAATTGACGACATTCCTTTAAAGGCAGAAGCTCCAAAAATTAACCCAAAACAACAAGGAAAACTTTTAATTGCAATAGATGCAGGGCATGGAGGGCACGACCCAGGGGCGATTGGAAAAGGTGGCACTCACGAAAAGGTTTTGACATTAAAACATGCAAGATATATCAAGAAAACTCTCGAAAATGCTGGATATAAAGTTTTAATGGTAAGAAATGATGATGAATATCTCAAACTTCACGAAAGAATAGATATAGCAATACTAAGAAATGCCGATATATTCATTTCCATTCATGCAGATTCCGCCAAAAATAGAAGTGCGAGAGGGGCAACAATTTACACCCTTTCCCCAAATGCCTTAAACGAAGCGACAAAAAAAGCTGATGCGAGGCTGAATTTAAGCGGAAACTTCGTAGAAGGCGATAAAGACGAAGACCTAATGTTTAACATTCTTAACATTCAACATAGCTCAAACGTGAGGCAGTCTTTTGAATTCGCTGATATTCTTCGTAAAAATATGGTAAAATCAAACATTCGCTTTACTTCCGTTCCAATTCGTTCCGCCGACTTTGCTGTGCTTAAAGCCCCAACCTTCCCTGCCATTTTGCTTGAAATTGGGTATATATCAAATTGGGAAGATGAAAAGCTATTAAATTCAAATGAATATATGCAGAAAATTGCAAATTCTATAAAAAAAGCTGTTGATGAAATAAAATAAATTTCAATAAATAGTTGAAAAATAAAATTTTTAGGCTTATTAAAGATTTGCAACTATTACTTTTTTATGTCTTATAAAAATAGCCTACTTTTTGCATTTTGCAGTGTATTTTGCATTTTATTCAACATTTCTTTTGCCTCAGATTGCAATCAAGGGAAGGGAGAAAAAGAAGTTAAATCCACTTCAAAATCTGCTAAAAAAAATAAAGAAGAAACAAAATCTAAAAAATAATTTTATGTCTAAAATTTTTAATTTATTGCTGGCATTGACATTATTCAATGTTAATTTTGCGTTTGCGAAAAAAGAAAAAACAACACCAGAGCAAAAGCTTGAAAAGGTTCAAAACCTGACAACACGCGATATGCCAACCGAAGAAGAGCCAAAGGAGAAGAAAAAGATTAAAAACTAGTTCTTTATAATTCCTTTACTGCTAAATATTTTCAAGTAAATCACTTGCATCAATTTTGAGATATTTCGCTATTTTTGACATTGTTAATAAAGACGGATTTCGCTTCCCTCTTTCAAGCAAAGATACATAAGTTCTATCAAAACCAACAAGAGCTAATATTTTTTCACCTCTTCCAGCAGAAAGCCTTAAAGGCACTGAAGAAACAAATTGACTTTCTTTTAAAAATATGGTATTAATAAATGTATAATAATTATTTTGATATTTTTGTTTTGATATGGCTAATTTTTTTACAAAACTCTTTAATAAAATGGGTTCTTCATTTAAAACAAATGATGTAATTCAAAATCTTGCACACAATGAGGCCTTTATAAATAATAATCAAGGTGTCACAATAGTTGCTTCTATCAACAACAATCAAGAATATAATTTCGCCCACAATCAATTAAAGCATTATTACGGAATGCCAAATGTAAGAGTGCTTTATAGAATTGGCTTAGATGCAAAAGGTTTATCTTCTTATGCAACAAAAGAAAATGGGGTTTTTAATTTGATTATTGATAAACCATTAAATTTTAGAATAGATGCTTATATTCAGCAAGCAAGTCAAATTAAAAATCGTGTAAATATTTTAGAATATAGCACGGAAATGGATAAAGACACAAGAATAACAAAATATTTAAACGGCAAAGACTTTATTGATGTTTTAAAACAAAAATCTAACTTAGAAAATAGAGCAAAATATTTTTTAAATGAAGAACAAATTAAGTCTTTAAATTTACCAAAATCTGCAACACCTGAAAAAAATAAAAGGGGAACTCCAACTCCAGAAGAGCAAGCTATTTTAAATAAAATAAAGAAAGAATTTTCAACAATACATAAAGAAAAAAATCTATACAAAAGGGAAAAATTACTTATGGAAGGTTTGCAGAACATACTTTCATCAAAAGAAAGTGCACTATATTCAAAGTCAAAATTACTTATTAAAGCCTTTAGGGAAGAATATTTATTTCCTATTTTAAAAGAGCAAAAAAACAATTTTCTCAAGAATTTAGAAGGTGCGATTGCAAAATTTATCAAAGACAAAGATATAAAGAAAAAATATGAATTTTTTAAAAGCATTCAATTGGAAAGCATTTTGGAGTTAAGAAAATCAAAATTTTTCACTCAAGAGCAACTTGATTTACTTTATAATTCAAGAAGTCTAAAATTGCAATTTCGGAAGTTATTTGAAAATGGTATGATGGAATTTGAAAATCAAATTTCGCAGAAGGAAGCTGTTTTGGAGAATAAACTAAAATCTTCATTTGAATATATTTTGAAAGAGAAAAATTTAATTAAAAGAGATAAAATGTTGACTGATTTTCAAAATCAAAAAATGCTAAACAAAGAAGAAAAAAATCTGGTTTATTGTTCCGAAAAAATGCAAAGAACCATTTCGCAGTTGAAAGAAAATATAAAAGATTCGCTTCGAACAGAATCTAAGAAATACATCACGAATGAAACATTTGAAGATTTAGCAGGAAAATATATTCATCAATGTGCCAACATGCAGGATGGCAAAAGGCAAAAATTTCTTGGTAATTTAAAGTCAAATGTAAAAACAGACGTGCAGAATAAGTTTAAAAAAATTGTCCCTAAGGAATATTTAGAAACATTGATAGAAGCTGTAACGGAAAAAGTTCAAAGAAGGTATAGACCAACATTTTTAGAGTTATTGAAAAAACATACCGATAAACATCAAAACCTTGATTATGAAAACTTGAATGAAAAAAAACAAAATGATTTCTGTAAAAAATTAAAAGAAGATATAATAAAAGATGTAAAAATAAATCACCAAACAAAATTTTCTGCAAATGTGGTGGAATTTTCTGAAAAAATCTTCAACGAAGCAATGAAATGTATTAAAAGCAAAGAATTTCCATCAATTGAAGATATTCAAGAAGAGGAAGTTTCTCGTGATTTTTCAATAAAATTTGCTTCACCTAATAGTAATTATGATGAAATTGAGGTAAGTTATGAAAAAAGTTTAGATGCAAAACATAGCACTGCACATCACCACCGAGAAGACCTAAATCAATATAAACAAGCAAAGTCTAATTTAACTCACTGATTAATCCCAAGTTTTGCAAAAAGGAGATTATCCTGCGTTTTTAACTCCTCTCGTGCAATCTTGAATTGTGCTTTTTTGTCTTTTTGCACTCTATAAAAATCTACATCTTTAATGATTTTTTTAAATAATTCCACATCTTCATCAGTCGTTTTCACTCCAAAATAAATGGATTTTAATGTTAGCCCCACACCTTCCCAACTTGCTTTATGCGGATTGGAAGCAATGCCATCTTCACCATAATAGCAAAGTCTATATTCATTTTCATACTCCCAGTTTTTTGCCTTAAACTTAAAAGCATTAGGTTTTTCAAAATTATTGAAGGAATCTTTGTATTCAACTTTATGCAAGTGATAATCGCTCCCTTCCTTAAAATTAAATTCAAATTCAAGGCAAATTCCTTTGTGAGAATTCGCATAATGCCCCCACATAAGAATGTTCTGC
>CAZFPN010000018.1:0-13435 GCA_964521015.1 uncultured Rickettsiales bacterium
TTTCAAAATGCAAGAAAAATTTTCCATAATTTTCCATAACCATAATTTTCCATAAATATGTTTCAAAAGAGGGGGTGTTCTTTGATTGAAAATTAAAACTAATTCTAGTGTTATTTATGAACTAAAATTTGTCAATATTTAATCATCATAAATTTTTTTTACATTTTTCTTGCTTATTTAAAAATTTTTTTTTATCTTTTGCCAAAAGAATTTTTTAAATATGGAAGAAATAGTGTTGTCAATTGATTTGATGGGTGGTGATAACAAGATAACGGCTCCAATTGAAGGAATGAGATTATTTGCAAAAGAAAGCAAAAACAAAGTTAAATTTCTTGCATTTGGAACGAAAGAGTCAAAAGAACATATTACAGAAGATTTAAAGCCATTTACAACATTTTTTGAAAGTGAAAGCTATATTAAATCAGATGATGACCCAGTTTTGGCAATGAGAAGAGGGAAAAATTCCAGTATGTTTATGGCAATTGATGCAGTTGCAAAAGGACAAGCTAATGCTTCAATTTCAGCTGGAAATACTGGTGCTTTGATGGCAATTTCAAAACTTTGCTTTAGAACTTTAGAAGGAATAGATAGACCTGCAATTGCAACTATAATTCCAACTCAAAAAAGCTTTACACTTTTGCTTGATATGGGTGCAAACACTGAATGCGAAGCTAAAAACCTTTATGAATTTGCATTTATGGGGCAAGCTTTTGTTTCAAGTGTGTGTGGAATTGAAAAGCCAAGTGTTGGAATTTTAAACATTGGAACAGAGGAAAACAAAGGCAGAATACTTGAAAAAAATGCTCTTGCTTTGTTTAAAGAAAAATTTTCTCCAGATATTTTAAAGAATTTTGTTGAAGGGAACGATATTATGACAGGCAATTGCAATGTGATTGTAACGGACGGCTTTTGTGGGAATATAGCTCTTAAAACAATGGAAGGGGCAGGAAAGTTAATGGGGGGGCAACTTAGGTCTTCAATTTCTTCTTCAATTCTTGGAAAAATTGGCTATTTGATTGCAAAATCTTGTTTTGCAAAATTCAAAGAAAGGTTTGACCCAAATAATTACAATGGTGCGATGTTTTTAGGCTTAAATGGCATTTCTATTAAAAGTCACGGCTCTGCTAACCCAAAAGGCTTCAAAAATGCGATAAAGGTAGCTTATAATTTAGCTGAAAACGATATTATTTCAAAAATTAAACAACATATTGGTAAGTAACATGGAAAGCATAGTTTCAATTTATATTTTTTTAGCTTTTGTATGCACTTTTGCAGGGCTTGCAATTTGCATCAATTCTGGCTTTGCAACAGGTCTTGCAAGTGGAATGTTTAGCACTAGTTGTGCCGTTCTTTATTTTTTTCTTAATGCACCAGATGTTTCAATGACGGAAGCTTCAGTTGGTGTATTTCTTAGCACGGCAATGTTTTTGATGACAGCAAGAATTACAAAGGCAGAAAACTTCAATCAACAACCGAAAATAAGGCTTTTTTTATGTCTTGCTTTATTTTGTGTGCTTTCTTTTTATCTTTATAAAGTTGCATTGATGCTTGGCGAATTTGGGGCAATTTCAAATGCAATGCAAGGTTCTGGTGGAATGCAACTACTTTCTTCTTATAGAGATTTCCACATTGCAAATGTCATTACAACAGTGCTTGCATCTTACAGAGGTTTTGATACGATGGGTGAAACAATCATCATTTTCACTTCCGCAATTGGTATTCACAGCATTTTAAAGTTAAAAAATAATAAATATACAGCTCTTAATTAGTACTAGTTTATACTTTTCAAAATCACAATTATTCAAATCTTACAAGCATTTTTCATTGAAATATTGATTTCTTAATTATTGTGATATATTATGCAAGTTGTATCAAAATTCCTGCTTATTAATCTGTAAAATGCTTTTTTCTCTAAAGAACTTCACAATTTATTCATATTAAGGGAAAGTAAGAAAGCATTTTTATAATTCAAAATACTGTAATGTTTTTAAATGGCTTTAAACAAAAAAACTTCTTGACAAAAGAAAAAGATTCTTTATAAAGGCTGTTGTGTAGTTAATCTTTTATTTCAATATGAAAAAGCTACTTTTATTGTTATTTTGTGCAACATTGTTGAACAAAGTTTTTGCTGGTGTAAGTGTGCACATTTTAAATGTTGCAACTGAAAAAGAAGCGAAGGATATTCCAGTTTCTTTAGCTATTATGAAAAATGGAAATTGGGAAGAAGTCGCAACAGGAATGACTGATTCAAACGGCAGAATTTTAATTTTAGATGCAGAAAAGGTTGAGATTGGTCTTTATAAATTAACCTTCAAAGTTGAAAAATTTATCAAATCAATTTCATCAAATAAAAGTGCATTTTTTCCAGAAATTGACATAGTTTTTGATGCAAAAAACCCAAACGAACACTATCATATTCCGCTTTCTTTAAGCCCTTTTAGCTATTCAACTTACAAAGGAAGTTACCCTAGAAAAAAGTAATTAGCTTAATATTTTTAAAATAACTTCATTTCCTTGATAAGCAAAGGAAGTATAAATTTGAACGAAGTCTGCACCGTTTTTAAGCCTTTCTTTTGCATCTTCCTTCGTTTCAATGCCACCGACTGAAATCGTAACGATACCAGCTTTGTTGATTTTATTCCATACTTTCAACATTTCAAAAGATTTTTCCTTTAAAAATGCTCCACTTAAGCCTCCTGTTTGATTAATGCTTTTGAGGCTTACGGCAGGGCGAGAAATGGTTGTATTGGCAATGATGATGCCCTCTATTTTGTTTTGAACAATTAAATCGTAAATAAAGTTTAGGTCTCGTAAGTCTAAATCGGGGGAAATTTTCAGGAAAAATGGCTTTTTTACATCAATTTCATCTCTCTTTTTCGCTATCTTTTCAAGAAATTTTGCTAAAGGTTCTTTTTCAAGCAAAGACCTAAGCCCAGCCGTATTAGGGGAAGAAATGTTAATTACGATATAGTCTGCATCTTTAATGAATTTTTCAATTAAAAAAAGGTAGTCATCTTTCGTCCCTTCCTTATTTCTTCCAATATTTACACCAACAATTTGATGAGGCAACTTCTTTTTATTAAATTCCTGTAAATTTTTTAAAATAACATCACTACCAAAGTTTGGAAAGCCCATTCTATTTATAATTCCATCATTTCCTACCCTAAAAATTCTAGGTTTTGGGTTGCCTTTTTGCGGAAGTGGAGTAACTGTACCAACTTCAACAAAGCCAAATCCAAGCTGAAAAAGCCCATTGATGGCTTCTGCATTTTTATCAAAACCAGCAGCAATTCCAAGTTTATTTTTTATTTTCGTGCCAAAAAAATCAACATTATTATGTGGCAAATTTTGCTTAAAAAAGTAAGAAAAGTGCTTTAATGCAAAAATCCCTAATTTATGTGCTATTTCGGGCTGTAAAAATTGTAAAAAAAATTTATAAATCAGTTTATACATGTTTTTTATTTAAGTTTTCTATTTGAATTTTGATTTTATCAGTTTTTTCAATTTCAACAAAAGTTGTGTGAATGTTGAACTTTATTTTACTTCCATCTATGGAAACTTCAGGGGAATTGCCTCTTGAAAGTTTAATGAATTTTTTTCGTGCTTTTTTGCTTGCAAAACTTCCTGCAACCATTACGATTAAATCAATTTCACATTCTAATGTTGTTTGAATTTTTAACACACTTCCGCCAACAAATTTTTCTGGAAAATCGTATTGAAATTGACACCTATTTTGCGAATGAAAATCTTTTAATTTTTCTATAATTATTGTTGCATTTTCGCCTTCTTTATTAAAAAAATTTTCGTAAGTATCAAACATAAGCCTAACAAAAACAATAAAACAGCCGAATATAATTGCATATTTCGTTGCATTTACAACATTAAAAGCTTTTAAAAATTTCATAGTCTTGTAATTAAAATTCCATCAAAATTTTTCATTTTTTCTAAGTAATCGTCAAGAGGAACTTTTTTAACTTCCCCGCCCTTGTTTTTCACACCCGATGCATGAATAAGGTAGACTTCGCCATCTTCCACCTTCACAAAACCTAAATGTCCGACAATTTCTTCAACTTTTCTATCCTGCGATTTTTTTACAAAATAAATTATATCACCGCTTTTTAAGGCAGTAAAGTTGACATCTTCAGACTTCACAAATGTCATTTCCGCTTCGTATCTTTTGCTTGAAGTAAGCGAAAGTTTGCCAATTTCGTGATTTATAAGCCTGCCAAACTTCCCAGAAAGTGCCATATCTTCGCCATATTCAAAACGCCCTTCGTAAGTTTTTATACTATTGCCTTTTCTTGCTCCATTTGTTTTAAACCTTATCCAAAGGGCATTTTCAAGCGATTCTTCCTCATTTTTGCTTAATGCAAGCTCTAAAACACGAAATGTTAAAGACATGCAATCAAAAGAGGAATCATCAACGATAACTCCCTTTTCAACATAATTTCCAATTGGAATTGGGTCATATTCCCTTCCTAAAAAACTTTCTGCATAATTGACAATTTTTTTTTGCAAATCAGTGGTTGAATTTTCAGCATAAACGACTGAAAAAACCTTCAAAAAAAGGGTTATCAAAAAAAACCTAAAATAAAACATACTTTTTACTTGACTATTCTTAAAATTTATCTATTATTTTTTAAATAGAATTTATTAAGACTGCAATGTCAAGAGGAAATACAAAAAGTAAAATGGAAAATTTACTTTACAAAATGATTTTAATACGTCGCTTTGAAGAAGTAGCGGGAGACTATTACAGAAAAGGTTATATCGGTGGGTTTTGCCACCTTTACATTGGTCAAGAAGCAGTTGCTTGCGGAACTTACGAGGCAGTTCAAAAAGGCGACCAAGTTATAACGGGTTATAGAGACCATGCTCACATTATTCTAGCAGGGACAGACCCTAAAGCCGTGATGGCAGAACTTTTTGGCAAAGAAACAGGAATTTCTCGTGGTAAAGGCGGTTCTATGCACCTTTTTGATATTCAAAATGGTTTTTACGGCGGACACGGAATAGTTGGAGCTCAAGTTTCGCTTGGAACAGGGCTTGCTTTTGCTAATAAATATTCAAAAGAACCTAAAGTGGCTCTTGCATTTTTTGGGGATGGTACATTGCATCAAGGGCAGGTTTATGAAAGCTTTAATATGGCGAAATTATGGAACTTACCGATAGTTTATGTAATTGAAAACAACGAATATGCGATGGGAACTTCTGTTACTCGTGCTTCTTCAATTCAAGAACTTTATAAAAGAGGTGAAAGTTTTAACATTAAAGGGCAAAGAGTTGATGGAATGGATGTCTTTGCTGTTGAAAAAGCCGTAACAGAAGCTTGTGAACATGCAAGAAGTGGCAAAGGGCCTGTTTTGCTTGAAATGAAAACTTACAGATATCGTGGGCATTCAATGTCTGACCCTGCAAAGTATAGAACTAGAGAAGAAGTTGACCAAACAAGGGAAATGAAAGACCCTATTGAAAGCTTAAAAAAGCATATTTTGCAAAATAAAATCTTAAGTGAAGACGAAATCAAAAAAATTGAAGAAAAGGTTGAAGTAGAAGTTGAAGATTGTGTTCAATTTTCAATAAATTCAAAAGAACCTGATTTAAAAGAGCTTTACACTGATGTCTACACTAAATGATGTAAATAATAAAAAAATGGCTGGTTTTAAATCTAATGCAAACAGATTACTTAAAAAGATTTATAAACTTCGCTCCTTTTCAATAATAAAGAAAAGTGTTATCATAACAACTGGAGGAACAGGTGGACACATCGTTCCAGCTATGAAAATTGCAAATAACTTAATTGACCAAAATAGAGATGTCTACTTCATTACAGATAAGCGTTTTACAAGATATGAAGGCTTATTTTTGCATAAGAAATTCTTTTCCTCGCCTAATTTAAAAATTATTATAACACCAATTACAACTTTTTCAAATTCTCAATCAACACTCCATTTTCTTAAAAATTTGATAATTACATTATTTTTAGTAATTAAAACTTTTCTAAAAGCAAGACCTAAAATCGTTATGGGGTTTGGTAGTTATGTTTCTTTTTTTCCTCTTTTTATTGCGATGATAACCTTTAGAGACATAATTCTTCACGAGCAGAATGTCATTTTAGGAAAAGTCAATAAAATGTTTGCACGAGTTTCTAGCTCTTTATTGCTTTCATTTCCAAATACACACTATATTCCCAAAAAACTTTACCGTAAAATAAGAAACAAGCTTTTGATTTCAGGTTTTCCATCTTTTGTGCCACACTTAAAATCACGAAGTGGGGGAAAGGTAATTTATGACCTAATAACAAAAGAAGAAATCACAATTTTAATAACAGGTGGCGGTCAAGGTGCAAGCTTTTTTACGACATCAATTCCTCCTGCGATTGTTTTTTTAGCAAAATCATTTCCAAATAAAATATTTAGAATTTTTCATCAAGTTAGAAAGGGGGAGATTGAAGAAGCTTTGTCAATTTATAATGCCGCTAATCTCACAAACATCATTCTTGATATACAGCCTATATTTTGCGATATTCCTGCCATACTTTCAAAATCTGATATAGCAATTATAAGGGGTGGTGCTGGGTCAATTATTGAGACGGCAATTGCAAAAGTCTTTCCAATTATCATTCCAATGCCTAACTCAGCAGAAGACCATCAACTTAAAAATGCAACCGCTTTAACAAATAATAATGCGGGAGTAATGTTCACACAAGAAGATTACTCTCCTCAAAAACTTGCAATGGTGCTCTCGCGAACAATAACTGATGGTCTTTTTTACTTCCCTATTGTGAACAATGCATTTGAAATGTTTAGCACAAACCCCGACCAAGTTTTTGCAAATGTGGTTTTATATCACGATTTAGAAATTTTAGAAGCATATGAATAAAAATATGAACAACACTCAAAATATGAATAATATTCAAAACCCCTTTCTTCCAAAAACAAACGAAGTTGAAGAGCTTTCTCACACAAAAAATGTGACGATGAACTTTGGACCTCAACACCCTGCAGCGCACGGAGTTTTGCGTTTAATGCTTGAATTAGATGGTGAAACTGTTGTCAGGGCAGACCCTCACATTGGGCTTTTACACAGAGGGACGGAAAAATTGATAGAACACAAAACTTACCTTCAGGCAGTCCCTTATTTTGACAGGCTTGATTATTGTTCGCCTATGAATCAAGAACACGCTTTCGCACTTGCGGGTGAAAAATTGCTTGGAATTGAAGTGCCAAAGAGGGCTCAATTTATTCGTGTCTTGTTTTCTGAAATTACAAGAATTTTAAACCACATTATGAGCATTACTACTGGTGCTTTGGATGTAGGGGCGATGACGCCTCTTTTATGGCTTTTTGAAGAAAGAGAAAAAATGATAGAATTTTACGAAAAAGTTTCTGGTGCAAGAATGCATGCCGCATATGTTCGTCCCGGAGGTGTTTTTAGAGATTTGCCAGACGGACTTCTTGAGGAAATTGAAACTTTTGTCAATCAATTTGAGCCAAAAATTAAAGATATGGAAGACTTATTGACGGAAAACAGAATTTTCAAGCAAAGACTTGTTGATGTTTGCCCCGTAACGAAAGAACAGGCTTTAGATTGGGGCTTTACAGGACCAATGCTTCGCTCAACTGGAATAGAATGGGATTTACGAAAATCGCAACCATATGAAGTTTATGCGGAACTTGATTTTGAAATTCCTGTTGGAAAAAATGGCGATTGTTACGATAGATACTTAATTCGTGTTGAAGAAATGAGGCAATCGTTAAAAATCATCAAACAATGTATAGCAAAAATGCCGCAGGGGGCAGTTATGGTTGAAAATAACAAAATCACACCTCCAAAAAGGGAAGATATGAAAAATTCTATGGAAAGCCTAATTCATCACTTCAAACTTTTCACAGAAGGCTACCATGTCCCTCAAGGAGAAGTTTATGCTTGTGTTGAAGCTCCTAAAGGGGAATTTGGGGTTTTCTTAATTGCTGATGGTACAAACAAGCCTTATCGTTGCCATATGCGTTCACCAGGGTTTGCTCACCTTCAAGGGCTTGATTTTATGCTAAAAAACCACTCTCTTGCTGATGTCCCAACTGCAATCGCTACTCTTGATGTCGTTTTTGGGGAAATTGACAGGTAAAACAAAAATACTTACAACTTCTTTCTTTAATTCCTCAAAATCAATTGTCAAAATTTTATTTCTAGGAATAAAAACAATCGTCCCTCTTGAATTTTTAGGAAGATTATTTAAGCTTGCAATCAACCTTCTTCTTGCGAAATTCCTTTTAACCGCCTTACCAAATTTTTTTGAAAGCAGAATGCCGATTTTTAAATTTTCGCTATTTTCCGTTTTGTATGCTATAAAACTTTTAAAAACCTGCTTTTCTGCCGAATTTGTAATTGCCTTAATTTCGCTGTAAGTTTTGATTTTATTAATGAACTTCATAAATTATTTTCTTGAAAGTGCCGACCAAACCTGACAAAATTTTTCAATTTCTTCTTCTGTGTTGAAAATTCCTGTGCTTGCTCTTATGTATTTTTTTGCATCTTCATCACTTACATCGCAAGCTTTTAAAACATGGGAAACATCCGTCCTTCCCGAAGAGCAGGCGGAACCGATGCTTACACAAATTGCATTTAAATCAAATTCCATCATTTGAATAAAATTATTGATATTTCCCATTTTAATAAGCGATGTGTTGCTGACCCTATTTTCTTCTTTCGCAAAAATATCACCGCCTTCTGCCATCACCGTATTTTCAATTTTTTCCCTAAAAAGAGATGTTTTCGCTTTATATTCCAGCAGATAATTTTCGTTATTAACCATTTCTAAAGCTTGTGCAAGAGCATAAATTTGAATGACATTTTCCGTGCCTCCTCTTTTATAATTTTGTTGCCCTCCTCCAATAATTAAAGGCTTTATGTCAAAACCGCTTTTAAACACAACGCAGCCACCACCAAACCCAGAATGAATTTTATTTCCTGAAAATGTTATTATATCAGCATCAAAAGTTGCAAAGCTAAAAGCTTCTTTACCTATTATCTGGCTAACATCGGAATGAAGAATGCCATTATATTTTGAAACGATTTTCGCAATTGAGTTGACATCTTGAATTAAGCCACTTTCATTGTTGACAGCCATAAAAGAGCAAAGAAAATTGCTTGCATTAGTACTTTTGATTTTTTCTTCCAAATCGTTTAAGTCAATGACACCTGTTTTTGAAGTTTTAATGAAAATATGATTTTTATTTTTTATGGGAAATAAGATAGAATCATGTTCCGTTTTTAAGGTAAAAATTACATCAAAATTTTGTGAATTTAAAACCATATTGTTGCCTTCGGTCGCACCACTAACGAAGTATATATCGTGGCATTTCGCATTCAAATTTTTTGTGATTATCTCTTTTGAATTTTCAATAATATTTTTTGCTTTTTTGCCACATCCATGAATTGAAGAGGCATTGAGAAATTTATTTTCCAAAATAATGTTATGCACTTCGTTTGCAATGCTTTCAAAGCCACAAGTTATTGCATTATAATCAAGGTATATCATAATTAAAATGTCATTCCACCAATGCTTAAAAAGAATCTTTTTGTTTCATCATATTCCTTAAACCTTAAGGGGTGGGCATAGCTCACAGCGATAATTCCAATTGGCGAAGACCACGAAATTCCAACCCCCGCAGAAGTTCTAATCATTTTTGAATCTAAAATTCTGTATCTATCTTTAGTTAAAGCATTTTCCACGAATGGTTCATAACCAAAGACAGTTCCTGCATCAAAAAAGGCAAAGGTTATGAAGCCAAATTCAGCAGGTAAAAAATTTGGAAAACGATATTCAATATTTGCAAGCACGAGGTTTTTTCCGCCATAATTGAAAGTTTCTGAAGTTTTTGAAAGTAAGCTGAAATATTCAAATTTAGGGCTAACACCGACAAAATCAAAGCCCCTTAAACCGAATGCACTTCCAAGTTTTAGTCTATCTTGTATTGGAACTCTTTTTCCACCAATTCCATTAATGTTTTTTGCCCTAAATTTAAGACCTAAAACTGAATTATCTATGTTAAACATTTCAAAATATTGCTCAAGCCTTATTGCGTGAGAAATATGATGAACATCTCCCCCCAATCCTGCAAAATCCTGTGCAAATTCAACCAAATAACCATTGTTTGGCAAGCCTCTGTTATCTCTTCTATCATATGTTAAAACATGCCCTACTGCCGAAGTTAAAAATGTGCCATTTTGCTCCGCTGAAAGTGGGTTAGATAAAAGTGTTAAAGGGTTTAAAATTTCAAGCTTTTCATTTTTGATTTTATATGAAATTCCATGCCTTAAATAATCATAAAGAGTGTAAATCCCTTTTGTATTCATATAAATTGACTGGGACTTATAAGTTTGAAGATTTTTGTTGTTATCGGATGCATAACCAACTCCCCAAACTCCCGTTAAGTCTCTATCAAAAAGATAAGGTTCAATGATGGAAAAATCAATCCCTTCACTATACCTTCCTTTGGAAACGGAAATTTGAGAGCTAATCCCTTTTCCTAAAAAATTTTCCTCCGAAAGTGAAACTGATGCAGTGAAATCGGAGCTAAAATCATATGCAAGCTGGACATCAGCCGTTAAAGTTCTGCCTTCTATTATTGAAATTAAAATTTCCACTCTGTCTTCGGCGGTTGGATTTTCTTTGAAATTTACCTTACTAAAAATTCCAAGACCATTCAGCCTTTGAATTGACCTTCTGACCTTTTCAACATCATAAACATCACCTTCAGAAACAAGCAATTCTCTTCTAATTACTTTATCTTCTGTTTTTAAATTACCTATGATTTTTATTTTATCAACATAAATACGCCTTGTTGGATTGATTGAAAACACAACGTCAACAACCTGTGTTTCGTCATTAAATTTGTAATCAACGGCAATTTCAGAAAAGATAAACCCTTGTTTTGCAAGCACTTTTTTAATGTTATACTTCGTTTTTTCAATTAAATTAATATTGTAAGTTTTGTCTGCTTTAAATTCAATTAATTCTTGCGGATTGATATTTTTAGCAGATTTTACATTATTGACAATTTCAAAATTCCCAAATTTATACTTCAAACCTTCGGTTATAAAAATGTTTATATCAACCAAATTTTCTTCTTTAATTGAAACGATGCTATAATCTAATTTCATTTTTGCATAACCTTTTTGCAGGTAGAAAAGCTTCAACCTTTCAAGCTCACTTGCCGTTTTTGAAACATTATAAACAGGGCTGGAAGAAAAAATACGATAAAACGCCTTTTCTTTAATCGCCATTTGTTCTTTTAGGGTATAGTCAAAAAAAGCCTTGTTGCCATCAATTGAAATATTTGAAATTTTTTTAGATTTTCCTTCTTTTATATTGAAAATTACATAAATTTTGCCTCCATCAAGAAATTCTATCATTGGCTCAATTACTGCATCCAAAATTCCATATGATTTATAAATCATCTCAAGCTTTCTTGCATCGGAAATTACTGTTGCTTTTGAATAAAAACCTCGCTCTTTAGTTGAAAGTTCTGGCATTATCATATCTTTCTTAAAATTCTTTAAACCATTGAATTTAATTCCTGCAATAACAGGCACTTCAACAACTTTTAACTTCAATTTTCCATTTTGATAATCAGCCGATACATCAGAAAATAACCCTGAAGAATATATGTTTTTAATTTCCTCCGAAAGTTCGTCTTCATTGATTTTTGTTTTATCATTATATTTTAAATTAGACAAAACAGAATCTTCGGAAAAACGAAACAATCCTTCAATTTTTACATCATTATAAGCATTCGCAATTAACCCTTCAAGTGCGAAAAAGTAAAGCAAAAACCCAATAAAACACTTTTTTAAATTCATTTTATAAAAAAACACTTGACAAAACTTAAATAATAAATACTTTAATTACAAATAGGTTTTACTTCTAATTTTTTTAAAAGTAAAGTAAAATGTAATGTAAATATAATTATTAATTTTAAAAAGTAAAGAGTTTTAATATGCCAACCATTAACCAGCTTATAAAAAACCCTAGAAAGAAAGTAACATACCTTTCTAAGTCCCCTGCTTTAAAGCTTTGCCCTCAAAGAAAGGGTGTCTGCACTAAAGTTTATACAACAACACCAAAGAAGCCAAACTCCGCTCTTCGTAAAGTTGCGAAAGTAAGGCTAACATCAGGATACGAAGTTATCGTTTATATCGGTGGTGAAGGACACAACCTTCAGGAACACAGTGTCGTTCTTGTGAGAGGTGGAAGGGTGCCAGACTTACCAGGTGTGAGATATCACGTTATTCGTGGAGCATTAGACTGCCAAGGTGTGAAAAACAGAAAGCAAGCTAGGTCTCTTTACGGTGCAAAAAAACCAAAGAAATAATTGTTATAGAATATGTCAAGAAAAATTGAAAGAAGGCTCATCCTTCCTGATTATGTATATCAAAGTGTTTATGTTTCAAAGTTCATCAACTATTTAATGGTTGAAGGGAAAAAAAGCACAGCAGAAACAATTTTCTATTCCGCAATGGAAGACCTAATTGAAAATAGACTTAGAGAAGACAAAACCATTGAAAACGGCAAAGAAATTTTAAACGATGCTGAAAGAAAACGTAATTTTGCTAATTCGTTATTTTTAGAAATTTTAAACACGGTAAGACCAATGGCTCGTTTAAAATCAAAAAGAATTGGTGGGGCGAACTATCAAGTTCCTGTTGAAATTACAAAAGATACTTCCCTTAAAATCGCTATGAAAATGATGATTGAAGTTGCAAGAAAGAAATCAGGAAAGCCAATGGCTCAAAGGCTTCTTGCTGAATTTTTAAACATCATCAACAAAGAAGGTGAAGTTATTAAGCAGAAAAACGAAATGGAAAAAAGGATTGAATCAAGTAAAGCATTCGCTCACTTTGTTTAAATTATGTCTAAAAGGGTTGTTATTACAGGTTATGGTGCGGTTTCTCCCGTTGGTTTAACTGCAAGTGAAACTTTTGAAAATTTAATACATTCTAAGTCTGGAATATCAAAAATAGAAAACTTTGATGCAACCGACTTAGAAGCAAAAATCGCGGGGGAAATCAAGCCATTTTCTGATACAAACCCAAAAGGATTTAATGCTGGCAGTTTTGTCCCTCATAAAGACTTAAAAAAGCTAGATAAATTCATGGTTTATGCAATGGCTGCAACGGAAGAGGCTCTTTCTATGGCTGGCTGGAAACCAACTGAAGAACAAAGCCTTATCAGGACAGGTGTTACAATCGGCTCTGGAATTGGTGGGCTTTCCGTGATTGAAGAAACTGTTTTGAAGATGAGCGAAAAAGGTCCTTCTAAGGTTTCTCCTTTCTTTATTCCTGCTTCCTTAATCAACCTTGCATCTGGTCATGTCTCAATTAAATATGGCTTTTTAGGTCCAAACCATGCAACAGTTACTGCCTGTGCAAC
>CAZFPN010000019.1:0-12584 GCA_964521015.1 uncultured Rickettsiales bacterium
GGTGGGAAGAAATGCAGTTATAACCACTTCTAAAAGCGAAATTGATTGCATCCAACGTTTCGGTAATTGTCCCAATTTGATTTGGTTTAACAAGAAGCGCATTTGCCATCTTTTCTTTTACTCCCATCTCTAAAAGCTTTATGTTGGTGCAGAAAAGGTCATCGCCCACTATTTGCATTTTATTTCCCATTTTTTGAGTGAACATTTTAAAGCCTTCGAAGTCGTCTTCCGCAAAGGCATCTTCTATTGAAAAAATAGGGTATTTTGCCCTTAAATCAGAATAATATTCAACCAATTCTTCCGTGATTAAAATTTTGCCATCAATGTGGTATTTGCCTTCTTTTCTAAATTCTGTTGATGCAGAATCAAGTGCGAAAACAATATCTTCTCCCAGTCTATAACCTGCTGTTTCAACGGCTTTTGAAATTAAGTCAAGTGCCATTTGAGAATTGGTTAAATTTGGTGCAAAACCTCCTTCGTCGCCCACATTCGTTGAAAGCCCCTTTGATGCAATTTCTTTTTTTAGAGATTGAAAAATTTCGCTACCCATTCTAACTGCATCGTGCATTGTGCCTGCGGAAATTGGCATAATCATAAATTCTTGAATGGCAAGACCAGAAGAAGCATGAACTCCTCCATTAATTACATTCATCATTGGCACGGGAAGGACGAATGAATTTGAACCACCTAGAAATTGAAAAAACGGAAGACCAGAAGAAACAGCCCCAGCTTTAGCGCAAGCGATTGATGTTGCAAGAATGGCATTTGCCCCGAGGCGAGATTTATTTTCTGTGCCATCTAAATTAATGAGAATTTCGTCAATTTCCCTTGTTCTTGTTGCATCCATCCCTATAATACTTTCTGCGATTTCTGTTTCAACATTTTGCACTGCTTTTAAAACTCCTTTTCCGTGAAAGCGGTTTTTTTCACCGTCTCTTAGTTCGCACGCTTCTTTTGTGCCAGTTGAAGCTCCAGAAGGGGCAATTGCACTTGTCACAACTCCGTTTTCAAGGTATACACTTACTTCGATTGTTGGGTTTCCTCTTGAATCTAAAACTTCAAGGGCTTCTATCATTGTTATTGCAGAAGAAGTCATAAAAAATACATAAATTAATAATTATGCTTATTATAATCGGTTTTCTTTGTCAAGATTTATTTATATTTTGCTTGAATTTTCAAAATAAAAACTTTAATAAGTTGTAAAAGAATTATCTAAAATTATGAAAAAATTTCAATTTGAAGACTGGCAGATGATGAAGCGAATTATAAAATCATATGGAAAACCTCACATTGCCACCTTTTTAATTGCGGTTATTTTAATGGTTATCGTTGCGGTTTCAACAAGCGGATATGCTTTTCTTGTAAAAAATGCAATTGACAAAATTTTCATTGAAAAAAACTTACAGATGTTGTTTTTCTTGCCACTTGTGATTATTGCAATAACTCTTGTGAAAAATGTGGCACTTTACTTTCAAATTGTCATAATGGGAATTATCACGAATAAAGTCACAAATTCCTTACAACATGATACTTTCAAAGCACTTTTAAAGCTTGACTTAAAAACATTTAATAAAATTCACACAGGGCAAATGCTTGCGATAATAACTCAAAGCTTAAATGGAATTACGAATGGAATTAACATGATTTTCACCACTTTGATAAGAGAGCTTTTAACAATTGCTTTCTTGATGGGAGCGATGTTTTATCAAAATTTAGAACTTGCATTAATTAGCTTAATTTCAATTCCTTTTGTTTTTTACCCATTAAGGCAAATTTCAAGAAGGTTAAAAAAGGCAACACAAACAGGAATGGCGGGCAATCAAATGCTTGTTGCAGGGCTTGATGACAGCTTAAAATCAATTCGCCTTATCAAAACCTTTGGGACGGAAGAATTTGAAGAAAAGAAAATTGGCACATTAATTCAGGAAAGATTTAAAATTGCAAAAAAAGTCTTAAGAACGGCGAATTTAGCAGGACCTTTAGTTGAATGCATAAGCATTATAGGTGTTGCACTTGTGATTTGGTATGGCGGTAAAAGTGTGATAAATGGAACGACCACTCCAGGTGCATTTTTCGCATTTTTTGTTTCAATGACAATTGCTTACAAACCTTTTAAGTCTTTAAATAACATTAACTTAACGATGATGCAGTTTATTATTGCAACAAAGCAATTTTTTGACATTTTAGATAAAAAAACCGAGATGCCAGAAGCCCAAAACCCAAAATATCTTCCAAAAATCAATGGCTTAATTGAATTTGAAAATGTTGATTTTTCATATTCCGAATCAGGGAAAAAGATACTTTCCAAAATAAATCTCACAATTTTGCCAAACAAAAAAACAGCATTAGTTGGCCCAACAGGAGCAGGAAAATCAACTATAATAAGCCTTATTATGCGCCTTTACGACCCAAGCAAAGGTGTGATTAAAATTGATGGAATTGATTTAAAAGAAATCGCCTTCAAAACTTTAAGGGAAAAAATTTCATATGTAGGGCAGGATATTCAGCTTTTTGATGACACAATTCTAAATAACTTGAAATATTCAAAGCTTGATGCAACGATGGAAGAAGTGATTGAAGCCTGCAAGCTTGCAAATGCATTTGAATTTATTTCCAAAATGCCAGAAGGTTTTGAAACAAAAGTTGGTCAGTCTGGCGTCAACCTTTCAGGGGGGCAGAAGCAAAGGCTTTCAATTGCACGTGCTATTTTAAAAAATTCCGATGTCATAATTTTAGATGAGCCAACTTCAGCACTTGATGCAATTTCGGAAAATTTAATTAAAGATTCGTTGACAAAATTCACGAAAGATAAAACCGTTATCGTCATCGCTCACAGGCTTTCAACGATTGTTGATGCGAATTGTATTTATGTAATTGAAGGTGGATTAATCACGGAATTTGGAAATCATGAAGAGTTGCTCAAACAAGAAGGACATTATTCAAAGCTTTACAATACTCAATTTAAAATCTCTTAATTTTTCACTTTTTTAGGCTTTGGTTTTCTATTTTGAATTCTTTGCTTTGCGGGGGAAGGTTTTTTTTCCACAATAGGCTTTTTGCTTGTTAAATATTGCTTTAAAAGAGCATTGAAGTCTTCATCTTTTCTAGCAAGAGGAAGAAGAGATTGATTGCTGTGATATTCTATTAGATAGTCGTAAATAACTTCATTTTCCATCACCCTAAAGACATATTCTCTTGTTTCGGAAAATGGTATCAATTCAATGAAAGTAAGCATTTCTTCAATTGTCTTTGGCTCTAAATATCTCTTCTGCCAAGAACTCACCCTGTTTGGTCCTGCATTATAGCCAATTAAAACGAAAGGGTAGGATTTGCCGAATTTATTTAACAGCAATTCAAGGTAATAAGAACCTATTTGAATGTTATATTTATAATCGTTTTTCAGCCTACTTAAGTCAAAATTGAGGTTTGCACTTCTGGAAACCACCTTTCCCGTTGAAGGCATTATTTGCATTAAACCTATAGCTCCAACATTTGAAATTGCTTGTATTTTAAAGTTGCTTTCTTGCTTTATTACTCCGTGAATTAGCGAATTTGGATTGATGTTTATTTCTTCTATCACGAAATTCAAAAGAGGGTAGCTTTCCACCAAAATTGCCCCTTGATTTGAAGCTTTGCTTGAAAAGGTGTCAAGAATAAGCCTTCCATTATTTACTTTATTTTCAACAATATAGGAATTTAAAAAGTCAAAAGCTAACTTAACTTCAGGAAGGGACATTTGTGAAGTGCTTACGGCAAAAAAGTTGTTTGCATCAGAAGGTCTATCTGCTAAAAGCATTAAAAGCCCAACTTTAAACATTGCATTATTTTTTAGTTTTTGCAAGGTGTTTGTGTTTTCGGTTTGTGAATTTTCGTAATATTGCTTGAAGAAATCATCAAAATAGAATTTATGAATTTCCCTTCTCTTTTGTAATTGTTCCGCTATTTTAATTTCGGTATATTTGCTTTTACCTAAAAAAAGAATTGGCTCAATTTCATTTAGCAAGTCAAGTGCAACCATGCCGTAAAATGTGTTTAAGAATTTACTTGCAGTCAAAAGCCACTTTTTTTCCATAGCAGGATTTTGCATTTTTCTATAAGAAAGTGCCATATAAAGTGCACCACGAGATTTAGTGTAGACCGTGCTGTTTTTTGAATTATAAAGCAACTCAAAGAAAGGGATTGCTGTTTTAGGTTCTTCAAGGAAGTGAAGAGAAATCAGTCCTGCCAAGAACTTAACACGAGCAAACATTTGAAAGTGCAAATCTTCATTCGTATCAACATTAGCAAGAAGGTTGAATGCGCTTTGATAGTCTTTTTCTTCCATATAATATCGCAGAAGTTCATCTATCAACTTCCAAAATTTGTTAAACCTCGTGTTTGTTGGGTTGATTTTTACTTGAGTGATAAGTTTTAGTGCATCTTTATAATGTTCCGTTTTTGTGAGATATTTAATGTAATCATATACCAAGCCTTCATCTTCAAAATTTCTTTTATCAACAACACTTTTGGCGAGTGTTTCATAACTTTGATTTTTTGTTTGAAAATAGACCCTTGAAAGCAAAATATTCTTCTTTTCACCTTCCTCAAGCTTTGCGATTAATGGCATGCTTGCCGTGATTTTACCTTCCCAAAGAAGTGAAGAAATTTCTTCTTCAAGAGGAAGAATAATGTTTTTAATAATTTCAAAATCTTGTTTTTCGTTCAAAAATAAAAAAAATTCCTGCACAGTCATTTGATTTTTTGCAAGGAAATCAAGAAGGTTTGCATCTTCTATTAAAAAGAAAAACCAAATCACATCTTCTATTTCAAGTTTATTTTCTTGAAATTTTTCAGGACTAATTTTCATTGCCTTAAGCTGGCTTTTAATTTGACTTAAAATTAAATCTCTTTTTGGCATTTTATTATCAAAAAGATAGAGTTTTTGTAAATCTTTTATTGAAAAATCGTCACTTTTAGTTGTTTTTTTGTTGAAAAAAAGGTAAGAAAGTGCAATAATATATTCTTCTTCAGTCAATTTAGAAAGACTTTTTTCAAGAGAAAAACCATCTTTTTCAAGCAAAAAAGATTCTCCTAAAAAATTCTGCAATTCACCTTGTTTGAAAAATTCACGGAAAATAGTCTTCCCGCTTGATGTTGAAATTTCTTTTGCAAAGCAATTAAAGGCAATTATTAAATAAAAAATTACAAAATGCATTTATATTAAATTAAATGGTAAATATTGTTTTAAAACTTCTGGGAGCTCTATCTTCCCTTCTTTTGTTTGATAGTTTTCAATTATCGCAACCATCAGCCTTCCAATTGCAAGAGAAGAGCCATTTAAAGTGTGTAAAAATTCATTTTTTTTCGTTTCCGCACGCTTAAACCTCGCATTCATTCTAACCGCTTGAAATGAGCCTGTGTTTGAAATGCTTGAAATTTCTCTAAATTTGCTCTGACCGGGAAGCCACACTTCTATATCATAAGTTTTTTTTGCTCCAAAGCCAATATCACCCCCGCAAAGCAGAACTATTCTGTAGCAAAGACCTAAAGCTTGCAAAATTCCTTCTGCGGTTTTTAGCATTTTTTCGTGTTCTTCGTTAGATTTTTCGGGTGCGCAAATCGTCACAAGTTCAATTTTTGTAAATTGGTGTTGCCTTATCATTCCTCTAGTATCTTTTCCTGCACTGCCTGCTTCACTTCTAAAGCAAGGAGTGGCCGATGTAAGCCTGATAGGAAGGTGCTTTTCTTCCGTTATTTCTTCGCGCACTGTGTTTGTAAGGGAAATTTCGGCGGTGGGAATAAGGAAATATCCCTCTGTTGTCTTAAAGAAATCTCCTTCAAATTTTGGCAATTGACCAGTTCCAACAAATGCATGAGGTTTCACTAAAAAAGGAACTGAAGTTTCGGTGTATCCCGCTTTTGAGTTGAAATCAAGGCAGAAGTTAATTAAGGCTCTTTCAAGTTTGGAAAGCTTGTCCCTTAAAATCACAAACCTACTTCCAGAAATTTTTGTTGCTGTTTCAAAGTCTAAATATTCGGAACATAAGTCAAAATGTTCTTTTGGAATGAAGTCAAAAATTGGCTTGTTTCCAAAGGAAGAAATTTCTATATTATCATTTTCGTCTTCACCGTTGGGGACACTTTCATCAAGAATATTAGGGATTGTAAGCAGAAAATTGGCTATCTCTTCTTCTTTTTGTTTTAAATTTTCTTCCATCTGTGGCAATTCTTCTTTCACTAATTCAGCTTCTTTTAAAAGGCTTGTCACATCTTCATTTTTTGATTTTTTCATTCCAATTTCTTTTGCGATTTTATTCTTTTTTTCTTGTAAGTCTTGCGATTTTGCAATTAATTCCTTTCGTTCTTTTTCACATTTTTCAAAAACTTCAAATGAAAATTTTGCTTTACGTTTTTGCATTGATTTTTCAAATAAATCTCTATTTTTTAGAATGAAATCTAATGTCAACATATAAAATTAATGGTTTAAATAAAATGTATAAAAATAAAAAAATAACTTGCAAGCAAAAAATTTATGCTTTAAAGAAAATTGTGTATTAATTAAAAAAACTTGAATTTATTTTACCAAAAAAACAGGATAATATTCAGTCTTTTGTGCTATTTTGTGCTAATAATGCTTTATTTTACAATAAAAGAATTTTTAATACCAAAAATGGAGCCAGTTCTTTCGGTTGAAAATAAATTCGCCGTTTCCATTTTGTTTAATGCCAAACTTGAGCAAAAAGCTCCCACGGTTGAAGTTCTTCCAAAGCCTGAAGAAAAACCCAAAATGCCAGAAGAAGACTTAGAGCAAAAAAAGAAGGAAGAAGAAATAAAAAAGCAAACACAAGAAGAAGAACGAAAATTAAAAGAAAAATTAATGAAGGAAAAAGCTGAAAAGGAAAAACTTGCAAAAGAGGAAATTGAAAAAAAGAAAATTGCAGAAAAAAAAGAAAAATCTGAAAAGGAAAAGTTTGAAAAAGAAAAACTTGTAAAAGAAAAGCAAAAGAAAGACCAAGAAGAAAGACAAAGATTGATAGATTCGCAAACAATTGTCAGCGAGGCAGAATATCAAATTCCTGAGTTTAGCAATCCTGCCCCAAAATATCCAATCATATCAAAAAAAGAAGGTGAAGAAGGTGAAGTGATTTTGCTTGTTAAAGTCAGTGCAAGGGGGGAAGTTGTTGATATTGTTCTTTATAAATCAAGTGGATATGAAAGGCTTGATAATAGTGCAATGTATACCGTTAAAACATGGAGGTTCGTCCCTGCAAAAAATAAACTTGGAGGCAATATTGAAAGTGTTATAAAAATTCCTTTCGTCTTTAAAATCAAGTAATATTGACATTATATACTTGGTTAATTCTTTTCAAAAAAGCATTTAATATAATTTCCGAAATTATATTTAGCGAAGAGGAGGCAATTTTATTAAGTATAAAATTTTTTATCTCAAAGCGAACATCAAAATTGATAGAAATTGAATTTTCGTCAACTTCTATAAGCCAAATATTTTGTAAATTTTTAAACACATTTCCACTCTTTTCTTTCACAAGCACTTCGGCTTTATTTTGAACTGATTTATATTTTATAACAGAGGTGTAACTGACTTTAAAAACGGAGAATGAAATTGTAATTTCCGCTTCTATGAAATCATTATTTTTTTGCAGTACTTTTGAATGACTGCAATGAGGAACAAATTGATTGTATTTGTCAACATTTAGTATTACATCTAACACTTGACTGACTTCAAGACCTTGATTTTTATATACTTTTATAATATTTTTATAGGGCATATTTATATTATAAAGCCAGCTTTTAACCTTATTCCTCTTGTTTCAAGTTTTATAGCAGGGATATTTCTTTTATAACCTTCTATATCAATAAAAATTCTTCTTGAACCAATTATCATTCCCGCATTTGTTTCGTATCCAAAATAAGGTGAAGCAAGTAAGCCTTTTCTCTCTATCGTTTCGGTGGAAGAAATTGTTATATAATTTTCCAAAGATGCACTTACTTGATTAAGGACCAAGCCTGCTCCCCCACCGATGTATGGTGTGAAGATTGTTGGATTATCTAAATCTATATAAGCATTAAGAAGCATTCCAATTTGCCTAACTTTTAAATAAGCTCTATCGTAATAAGTGTTTTGGTTCAGTCTTAATCTTAAAAATTCTTTTGAAAATGTTGAAAAATCAAATTTTCCTTCTAACCTTAAAAAATATGGCATTTTATAACCAATTGAGGCAACTCCCCCAATTTTTTTTGCAGGAAAAGAAAGTGCTTTATTTTTGCCAACAGTAATATCAATTATTTCAATTCCTGTCGTAGGAATTTTCATTAAAGAAGAGTCTTGAGTTTTGTTTTTTAATGGAAATACTATTCCAACGCCAATATAAAGTGAATGCACCCCAGCTTTATTGACTTCTTTATGTCTATAACTAAAAGAATTTGCAGTAAAAACAAAGACAATATAGTAAAATATGAAAAATCTCATCTCAATAAATAATTCTTTTATTAAGTTGATAAAAAGAAAAAGATAACTTTTCAAGCATTATTTTTATAAAATTTTTTATATTTTTATATTAAAAAAAGAAATATTATAAAAAAAAGCTATTTTTTAGTTGACAATAAAATTTAATACATTTAAGGGTTAATCGTAAAATTTTATTTTTTAAGATTTTAATAAGAAAAGCAACTATCTTTTAACGCTATGTTGGATAAAATAACAAATTTTTTTGAAAGTATTTTACTTTACCCCCTTTTTGGATATGTTCCATTTATAATTCTCTGGCTTGGAGCTATTGGAATTTTCCTAACTTTTAGATTAAAATTTTTAAACATAGTCATGTTTCCCCAAGCAATTAGACTTGTGATGCGAGGCAAGACTACGGAACAAAAAGATACCATCTCTCCCTTTTCTGCATTAATGGCTTCGGTTTCTGCAACCGTCGGTCTTGGAAGTTTAGCTGGAACTGCTGTTGCAATTTCAATTGCAGGCCCAGGAACAATTTTTTGGATGATGGTGTTTGGTATTCTTGGAATGTGTGTTAAAGCTGCAGAAGTTCACATTGGTCATAAATATAGACAAGTCGGTGAAGACGGAAAAATTTCAGGTGGTGGATTTTACTACCTTTCACTTGGTTTAAAAGATATAGGTTTGCCAAAGCTTGGCGCATTCCTTGCAATCGTGTTCGGTGTTTTTGGTTATTTTGCGATTTGGGGAATGGCTGGATTTCAAATGAATCAAATAGTTGCTCTTTCAACAGGCGAAACTGTTAAAGTTTTAACGAATATATCAAATGGAAATTGGGATACTCATGCAAAAATTGGTTTTGCTGTTGCTTTATTGATTTCATTGCTTGTAACGTATGTTCTTGTCGGTGGAATTAAAAGAGTTGCAAATTTTGCGGCCGCAATAGTCCCTTCTATGTTTGTGCTTTATTTAATTAGTGCAACATTGATTTTAATTGTGAATTCCGCCAATATTATTCCCGCTGTAAAAGAAATTTTCTCAAAAGCATTTGATTTTTCAAGTGGTTTAGCAGGATTTATAATCGTTGTTGTAATTGGTGCAAGAAGAGGGCTTTATGCTTGTGAGGCAGGGCAGGGAACTTCCCCAATTGCGGGTTCTAATTCCAGCATGACAAAGTCTCAAGAGCAAGGAATCGTAACACTTCTTGACCCTGTGATGGTTTCAATGATTATGTTCATCAACGGACTTTGCATTGTTGCAACAAAGGCACACTTAGTTGAAGGTTTAACAGGAATATTAATCACGAAACAAGCATTTGCTTCCGTTACCCCTTGGTTTGGATACATCGCAACTCTCTGCGCTATAATGTTTGCTTTCACAACCGTAATGACTGATGCTTATTATTACGAAAAGTTTGCATCTTATTTACTTCCAAGGTTGAACAAAAAAATAATTCAAATTTCTTATGGAATTATGATTTTTATGTTTGGAATTGCTAATGCAAGCGATATATTAGCCTTCACTGATGTATTCGTGCTTCTTATGACGGTACCTAACATTTTAGGATTATATCTTCTTTCCAACCAAATAGCTAGAGATTTTGATGAATACAAAGCAAGTTTGAAGAACTAAAGAAAAGAAAACAAAATATTTTTTTATAAAGTTGAAAAAAAGACTTGAAAAATAAAAAAATGTTTTGTATCTATTAAACCTAAAAGATATTTTTAAGTAACATTATTGTTTAAGTTATGGCAGTTCAAAGCCAAGATATAGTAGTTAAGTTTTCATCTTTTGATAGTGAAACCCTTGACAAATGTGTCCAGTATATGGTTAATTCCATAAAAAAAGTTGGTGCCCAATTTTCAGGACCAATATTTTTACCAAGAGACATAAAAAAAGTAACAGTTATTAGAGGTCCTCATGTTGACAGAAAAGCGATGGAGCAATTTGAAGTTAGAACTCACAAAAGAGTGATAATCATCAGAAAAGCATCAAGCGATGTTGTTGATAGCCTTTCTAAATTGGAACTTCCAAGTGGAATTGATGTAAAAGTTGAAGTATTAGCAGGTAATTAATAAGAATGTATGTTTCATATTGCAACATGGAAAAAGGGTATGACACAAGTTATCCAAAATGGTAAAGTTGTGCCAGTTACTCTTTTAGAGATAAAGCCACACGAGCTTTTTAGAATAAAAACCAAGAAAAATGATGGTTATAATGCTGTCTGCTTTTCCGCTGGTGAAACTGTTAAAGTGAAAAATGTTTCAAAACAAATGCTTAAACAGTTTGAGGTGAAGTCTCTTTCGCCTAGAGAAGAAATTTTTGAAGTTAGATTAAATTCTTCTTGCGAAGAATTTTCTATTGAAGGCTCTGAAGTTTTGAAAGAGCAAATTAACTCACTTGTTGGAACAGAAGTTGATGCCCAAGGAATTAGCATCGGTAAGGGGTTTGCAGGTGTAATGAAAAGATGGAATTTTAGAGGTCTAGAAGCGACACACGGTGTTTCAATTACTCACAGATCTCACGGTTCTACAGGTCAAAGGCAAGACCCAGGAAAAGTTTTCAAAGGTAAAAAAATGGCAGGTCATATGGGAGCTGAAAAAGTAACAGTTCAAAACCTTGAAGTCGTTTTGTTTGATCAAGAATTGAATTTAATTGGTGTAAAAGGGGCAGTTCCGGGAAATAAAGATGGTGTTGTGTTCATTAAATCTGCGGTTAAAAAAGCAGAAATGATGCAGTCTCAAACAATTAATGGTCTAAAAGTAATATATTCATAAGAAGATGACAAAACTTGACATATTAGACTTCAAAACAGGTGCAGTGTTAGAAACAATTGATGTTCCTGCTGAAATTGAAGCAATTAGCGAAAATCCAGATTATCTTGATTTTATGTCTAACTATCTTTACAGGACAAAAAAAGTTTCTTTTGTAAAGACGGCTAAAACGAAAACAATTTCTGAAATTAAGGGGACTACAAAAAAACCTTACAAGCAAAAAGGAACTGGTAATGCAAGACAGGGTTCCCTTCGTTCACCTCAGTTTAGGGGAGGGGCGAACATTTTTGGTCCTGTGCCTATTACAGCAAATTATAAGATTAACAAAAAGGAAAAACAATTAGCAAAAAAAATCTTACTTGCACAATTGATTGAAAATTCGCTTCTTAAAGTTGTGAACGAAATTAATGGATTTGCAAAAACTAAAGATTTCCTTGTTTCAAAAAATGTGATAGTTCCAAACTCTGAAAAGGTTATATTCATTCCCAATGGCGGAGTTAAAAATGCCGACTGCTACCAAGCGGGAAGAAATGTGAAAGGTCTTTCATTTGATTTAGGTCTTCACTTTAATGTCTACAAAGTTTCAAATAATGAGGCTGTTGTAATAACAAAACAAGCATTGACAGAACTATTTTCAAGCTTATTTAATTAATATATGAAAGATACTAAAGAATTTAAAATCACTTTTGATGGAGTTTTTCAAAAGTTGAATACCGAAAGAACTCTAAAAAACGAGGAAAATGGTCAAGTTGTTACTTACATCGCTCCAAAACATATTAAAAAAAACTTGGCGAAAGTTTTATTTAAACAGAAATTTGGGGTTATGGCAGAGCAAGTTAATTCATCTACTTGTAAGCAAATTATTAAAATTCGCACAAAAACAAGGAGAGACGAAAAGACCAAAATTTTAAAAAAATTCTTCTTCAAATTACCAGAAGGATTTAAAATACCAGAATAATATATATATAAATTATGGCAAACACCGATACAGTTAAACAAAACTCTAAAAGAAATAAAGAGCTTGTTTTTAAAATCAAGAGGTCCTACGGAAGGGACTCTTCTGGTCATATCTCCTCAAGATACAAATCTTCGGGAGGACACAAAAAGCTTTATAGAAAAATATCTTTCAGAAGAGCTATTATTGATATAAAAGGAATTGTTTCTTCAGTAGAATACGACCCGTTTAGGAATTGTAAAATTGCACTTGTTGATTACGAAAATAAAGTACAAGAATATATTTTAGCACCAGAAGGTTTAAAAGTTGGCGACGAAATTATGACAACCAATGAATTTACGGGTGATTTAAAATTAGGTCATGCAATGCCACTTAAAGTAATGCCTATTGGAACAATCATTCACAA
>CAZFPN010000019.1:12594-13210 GCA_964521015.1 uncultured Rickettsiales bacterium
TTGAAATGAGAGCAGGTTTTGGGGGGCAAATCGCAAGGTCAGCAGGAACTTTCGTGACATTAATTGATAGGAACGAAAAAACCGCAATCGTTCAGCTTCCTTCTGGGGAAACGAGAATGGTTCCTTCAAATTGCTTTGGAAGTATTGGAGTTATATCCAATGCTGAATTTATCAATAAAGATATAGGAAAAGCTGGTAGAAGCAGGCATTTAGGAATTCGTCCGCATGTTAGAGGTATAGCGAAAAACCCAGTTGACCACCCACACGGAGGAAGGACGAACGGGGGTAGAATTCCTGTAACGCCTTGGGGTAAAGTGACTAAAGGCTTAAAAACAAGAAAAAAGAAAGCTTCTGATAAAATGATTATTAGAAGAAGGAACAAAAAAGGTAATTAATAGATTTTATGAAACTTAAAAGAAAAGTATTTTTTACATCATATAAAATCTTGGCGAAGGTTTTGAAATCAAAACCTACTGGTAAGCCAATTAAAATATGGTCTCGTGCTTCAGTGATTTTCCCTGAGTACATCGGTTATACATTTGAAATTCACAATGGAAAAACTTTCATTAAGCTGACAGTTTCTGAAAACCATGTGTTTCATAGATTTGGTGAGTTT
>CAZFPN010000020.1:0-7458 GCA_964521015.1 uncultured Rickettsiales bacterium
GGGCTTCAAGACCCCCTGCGAGAGTTAAGTAAACTTCTTTTTCGCGAAGCTCTATCTTCAAATGTGTTTGTAAAACGGACAAAATCATTGAAAGGCGGTTTGCATCCCACCCCACTACGACTCTTTTTGGAAAGCTGGTGAAAGAAGGTGTCAAAAGAGCTTCCACTTCAAGCATTAAAGGTCTTGTCCCTTGTGTTCCTGCAAAAACTATATTGCCGACTTTATCTTCGCTTGAATTTGAAAGGAACATTGCGGAAGGATTAGGGACTTCAACAAGACCGCCCTCTGACATCTTAAAAATGCCTGTTTCTTGCACACTTCCAAACCTGTTTTTAATGTTTCGCAAAATACGGAAGTTTCTTGTTAAATCTTCTTCAAAATAAAGCACGACATCAACCATATGTTCCAAAACTTTTGGTCCTGCGATTTGCCCTTCTTTGTTTATATGCCCGATTAAGAAAATTGTGATTTCTCGGCTTCTTGCAACCCTTAAAAGCTCGTCAACACAGGCACGAACTTGAATGACACTTCCTGCACTGCCTGCAACTTCTTCGTGAACGATGGTCTGGATTGAATCAATGATGGCAACCCCCCCTTTTTGCAGTGAATTTAAGATGGAAAGTATGCTTGAAAGCGAAGAAAGAAAGGCTAATTTCACGGTTGAGTTTTCAAGCCCCATTCTTTTTGAAGCTAAATTCAGCAGTAAAGTGGATTTTCCAACCCCCGGCTCACCGCCTATTAACACGGAACTTCCTGCGACAATTCCGCCCCCTAAAACCCTGTTGAGTTCGCCTGAATTGGAGTTTATTCTTTCTTCAAAATGAAGTTCCCCTGCGATGGAATTTAACTCTGGCACTTCGGTTTCAATGATTTTCCCTTGTAAAGATGGCTTTTCTTCGGTTATAGTGTTCCATTCTCCGCAAGCGGAACATTTCCCAACCCATTTTGCATAACCACTTCCGCAATTAACACAGGAAAATGAAAGAACTTTTTTTGACATAAACCCTAAAAAGTGGGGCGAACGACGGGGCTCGAACCCGCGACCCTTGGAACCACAACCCAATGCTCTACCAACTGAGCTACGCTCGCCATATAATTCTAGAAATTCATAAAACACAATTTTTCAAAAATCAAGTCTTTTTTGAAAATAAATTTTATTTTGAAATTATTTTAAAAAAATTTAAAAAAGTGCTTGACAAATCAAAAAATATACTTCTTAATATTTTTACAAAACTCGTGGGGGTTTAGCTCAGTTGGTAGAGCATCTGCTTTGCAAGCAGAGGGTCAACGGTTCGAGTCCGTTAACCTCCACCATTTTATATTTACTATCAGTTTAATTCCCCTATTTTTGATATAATTCATTTTTACAGGAAGCCGTTGCTTGTTACTAAAAGTTTAAGGTTTAATCATTAATGCCTGTATGATGTTGATTGCTGTTGTCATCTGAAAGTCTTCATAATAAGATTTTATATCTTCCTTTGATTTAGAATATTTTTGGCTTTGCTTTGCGATTTCTTCAAGTTTTTCACCGATTGTATGGTTCTTTAAGTCCCCCTCTCTTTGAGCGAAAAGGTTTTGAAATTTGTTCTCATGCAGTACAACCTTCGCATTCAAAACCGTGATTTCTGGTGTTATTCCTGCTGTTTGAATTGATGTGCCATTTGGGGAGTAATACCGTGAAATTGTCAGTTTAATTGCCCCATTTTCACCATTTGGCGAAGGAATTGGGATGATGGATTGCACAACCCCCTTTCCAAACGAAAGTTCGCCGATTGTGATTGCTCTTTTGTTATCTTTCAATGCCCCTGCTACAATTTCGGAAGCGGAAGCGGAAGACCCATTAATTAAAATAACCATCGGAATACTTTCTGGAATTAATGTTTTGGCAGTTGAGTAAAAAATTGTCTCGTTGCCTTTCTTTTCTTCAATTACGGTTTCACAAAAGCCCACTGCATCACAAGCGATTTTGCTTTCCTGCTTGCTGTCTTCAAATTTATATTTCATTTTTGTGCTGACAATTCTTTTGCCACCGCTCAAGAAAAAATTAGAAACGGCGATTGATTGGTCCAAAATTCCCCCCGGATTGTTCCTTAAGTCTAAAATAATACCTTTCGCTTGGGTTTTCCTACTTAAAATAAGTTCCCTAATTTCGCTTGCTGTTGTGTTTGTGAAGTTGAAAATGCGAATGATTAAAATATCGTTAAATTCTTTGCTGGAAACACTTTTGCTTTTGATTTTTTCCCTTTTTAGTGCAAATTCCAATGGCTCTTTTGCACCTTCCCTCAAAACCGTGATTTTAACTTGTGTCCCTTCTTTTCCTCTCAATTTTGAAGAAGCCTCTTCCACTGAAGCTTGATAGGTTATTTCGCCGTTTATGTGAGTTATGTAGTCCCCTGATTTCAATCCAGCTTTAAATGCAGGAGTTTCTTCAATCGGAGAAACCACCTTTATGAAGCCGTTTTCAGTGATGATTTGCACCCCTATTCCGCCAAATTCACCAGAAAAAGACTCTTTCAACTTCCTGTATTCTTGAGGCTTAAGATAGCCAGAGTGGGTATCAACCCCTGAAAGCCCACCGTTCAAGGAATTATAGATGAATTCTTCTTCGTTCACTTCGTCAACATAACCTTGAGAAGCCAAAATTTTCACGGCATTGTAAAAGTTTATATCAACTTTCTGCTTGCCCTGAGGCTGTGTATTTGCAAGCGAATTCAACATAAAGCCGAACAATGCGATTTTAAAAATCAAGTGTTTCATATGTAATGCTAGGTTTGATATTTGGGATTTTATCTGATAAAATTTCCTTGAATGCAAGCTTGGATTTCACAATTCCATACCATTCTTTGATTAAAGGCGAAGTTGTGTTCCATTTAATTTCCGCCAAGTAATCAAGGACAGAAATGTGGCATGCCCCCACTACATCGGCCAAGGTGAAGAATTCGCCCGCCAAAAATTGATGGTTGGAAAGCATAAATTCCATAAATTCAAGATGTATTTGCAGGTTATATCGTGAGGCACTAAGGGCATTGACATCTGGCATTTCGTCTTGTTTTAAAACATGAATTACCTTTTCATAAAGTAAAATTCGCGAAACCTCGTTAAAAAATTTTTCGTCAAACCAAATTGCGACACTTTTAACCTTCATACTTTCCGATTCTTCAGTTGGCATAAGTTCGCCTTTTTTGGCATAATTTTTTAGGATGTAATCGCTAATAAGGCCAGAGTGTGGCATAATAAGACCATTTTTCTTCACCATTAAAGGCACGGTTCCAATCGGCGAAAGCCTTAAAAAGCCCTCTCTTCGTTCCCAAAATTTTTCCTCCACAAGCACACTAGGAATGTTGAAGTAGGAAAGCAAAAACCGAACCTTTCGCGAAAAAGGGCATAATGGAAAGTGAAAAAGTTTATACATCGCTCCTTATTGATTTAATATGCAAATTTAATATTCGTTTTTATTTAAAAGTCAAGTTTTTTTAGCTATCAATTTTATTCATTCTCACTTCGTGCCTTCCACCTTCAAAATTAGCCGTTAAAAATGCTTTAAGGATTTCTATTTGCACTTCAATTGGAGCTATTCTTGCCCCTAAACAAAGAATATTGGCATTGTTGTGTTTTCTTGAAAGTTCTGCCACCAAAGGGCTGTGAGCAAGACAGGCTCTAATTCCTTTAAATCTGTTTGCAACTATTGAAACCCCAACTCCACTTCCGCAAATTATAATTCCAATTGCAGAGGGGCTTTCTAAAGTTTTTTGGGAAATTGCGTATGCAACATCGGTATAATCTTCCTTCATTTGCACCTCTTCGGAAGTTATGTTAAAAGAATTTAAAACAAAAATTAGTGCTTTCTTGACATCTTCGCCTGTGTGGTCGCACCCTATAAAAGCTTTCATAAATTAAAACCTCATTGGCATTAAAATATAAAAGTAAGAATCTAGCTTTTCGTCCTTGATTAAAGCAGGTGTTCTTTCATCTTTCAAGGCAAAAACCACCTTTTCGCTTGAAGTATGGGAAAGGATTTCAAGTAAATAAGCATAGTTATAACTTACTTCAATTTGTTCGCTAAATGCTGACTCTGTGATGATTTCGTCAAAAGCTTCTTCGCTTTCTTTATTCTTTGCAGAAATTGTTAGCAAGTTTTCTACAAAAGAAAGTTTTATTCCACTTTCGGAAGAACCAGCATGAATTGTGGAAACACGCTCAATTAAGCTCATCAATTCTTTTCTTGGAATTGTTACTATTTTTGTGTTTTCTTGAGGGATGACTTTTTCGTATTCTGGAAATTCTGCATCAATCAATTTGGACTGAAGATAAAAAGTTTTGGAAGAAAAATCAATTCGTTTCTCAAAAAGTGAAACTTGAAGCTCCTCATCTTCTGCTTGCTCTAAAATTTTGCACAGCACCATAGTAGTCTTCTTTGGAAGTATGATTTTTGAAAAGCTGGCTCCATTTGGCATTTCTGCTTCCAATTTTGCGAAAGAAAGGCGATGTCCGTCAGTTGAAACGGAGTTAATAAACGAAGAGCCATCGGTTTGTTTAAATTGGAACAAAAGCCCGTTTAAGTTAAACCTCGTTTCGTCTGGATATATTGAAAATTTGGTTTTATTTACAATAGAAAGTAATTTTTTTGACATTATCTTGAAGGAAGATTTCACGGTTATGTTGTAAACTTCTTCTTCTGTCATATCCGCGGTTTGTATGGAAAATTTTGACTTCCCATTTTTGATTGCAAGAGAGGAATCTTTGCTTTCAAAAAATACATCGCTGGTTTGATTAAGTTTTTTGATAATTTCGTTCAATTTTACAAAATTAATGTTCATATTGCCTGAAACTTCAACCTGTGCCTGAAAAAAACTTTTAATTCTAACATCAAGATTTCTAGCCTCAAGGGTCACATTTTTGGATGTAGCATCCGCAGTAACTTTAACTGTTGAATGCTCTAGCGACTTCCCAATTCCCCCGGAAATCAAATCAAGAGCCTTCAAAATAACATTTTGATTTGTCGAAAACTTCATATAACTTTCTTGTATATTTAATAAAGCTTATTATCTTAATATTTCTTTGTCAAGTATTTATTTCAAAAAAATTAAAAAAAATTGTTGACTATAAAAAAAAATTGCTTTATACGAAGATAAAATGTGTTGATAATATGGAACATTCAAGTCAAAAAACGATTTACGGAACAACAATTTTGGCCATCAAAAAAGAAGGTCAAGTGGTGATTGGGGGAGATGGTCAAGTTTCGCTTGGCTCTTGTGTTATGAAGTCTACCGCTAGGAAAGTTCGCCGTATTTATGGGGAAAAGGTCATCGCAGGCTTTGCGGGGGCAACGGCGGATGCCTTCACTTTGTTTGAAAGGCTTGAAAAAAAGCTGGAACAATATCAAGGAAAGCTACTTCGTGCAAGTGTAGAGCTAGCAAAAGACTGGCGAACAGACAAATTTTTAAGGCACTTAGAGGCAATGTTGATTGTTTCTGACGGTAATGAAATCTTGATTTTAACAGGAAACGGCGATGTTATTGAACCAGAAAACGGAATTGCAGCAATTGGAAGTGGTGGAAATTATGCCCTTTCCGCAGCGAAAGCTTTGATTGATGTTGAAGGTTTTGGTGCCGAAGAAATTGTGCGAAAAGCTATGAAAATCGCTGGAGATATCTGTGTTTACACAAACCATAATTTAACAATTGAAAAGCTGTGAAAAAAATAGGCATTCTCGGGTCAACAGGTTCAATCGGTTCTTCCGCTATTTCCTTGATAAAAGGTGATTTAAAAGGCATTTTTGAAGTCTCATTCCTTTCCTTTCACGAAAATGCAGAACTTGCCTTGCAACAAGCTCTTGAAGTTGAGGCAAAAAGGCTTTACACGACTTCGAAAATTGGTTATGAAAAATTCAAAAAACTTTATAACGGCGGTGAAATTGAAATTTTTTACGGAGAAAACACTTTGAAAGAGGCCTGTCAAGACCCTTCCGTGCAAGTTATTTTGCTTGCGATTGTGGGGGTTTGCGGTCTTAAATTCGCACTTTCTTCAATTTTAAGCGAACAAGAAAGGGTTATTGCGATTGCAAACAAGGAATCAATCATCTGCGGAAACCACATTATTCAGAAAAAATTAAAAGGGACAAAAACCCGCATAATTCCAGTTGATTCAGAGCATAACAGCCTGTTTAGGCTTTTAAACGGATTTCAAAAAGAAGAAATTTCAAGCATTTTTATAACGGCATCAGGTGGTCCGTTTTTAGGACGGAAATTCGCTGATTTACAGGATGTTTCGGTGAAAGATGTCATCAGGCACCCAACTTGGAATATGGGGGCAAAAATTTCCGTTGATTCGGCAACGATGGCAAACAAGGGTTTAGAGCTGATTGAAGCCTGCAGATTGTTCAATTTTGAAGCGGAAAAAATACAAGCTTTGGTCTGTAAAGGAAGTATTTTGCATGCAGGGGTAAATTTGCACTGCGGGGCAAGTTTTTGGTTTCTTTCGCAGCCTGACATGAAAAATCACATATCTCATTCAATTTTGGGCGGTCAAACGAAGAAACTAAGCATTCCTAAGGTCTGCCCAGTTGACTTGAAAAACATCTCTTTTGAAGAGCTAAAACCTGAAGAATTTCCTATATTTTTCCTTGCCAAAGAAGTTGCGAAAAGCAGAAGCATACCTCATGCGATTTCCTTTAATATACTGAACGAAATTGCCGTTCATCAGTTTTTAAATGGTAAAATAAAATACATTAAAATTATTGAAATTATTGAAAAAAACCTTAATTACAACCCAAATAACCTTGAATTTACAAGTGTTTTTGAAATTGAGGAATATTTCATTGAACTAAAAAACCGATTAGAACTATTTTAATTTTTATGTATCTTTGGAATGTTCACAATAGAGAAAACCTTTCTTTTAGCCACGGTAAAGGGGTTTTTTTGGTAAAAACAAAATCTAGATTTCGCAAAAAAAAATACCTAGATTTTAATGCAGGTGGGGCAGTAAATAGCCTTGGATACGGCAACAAAAGGCTTTTCAATGCTTTAAAAAAACAGGGGTCAAAAATTTGGCATCTTTCCAATTATTACGAAAACAAATTAGGGGAAAAATTCGCCCACAAAATTTGTGAAATTTCTGGCTTTCAAAAGGCATTTTTTGTCAACTCTGGCACGGAAGGAATTGAATTTGCAATTAAAGTCGCAAGAAAATTTTTCTTTACAAAAGGGGAGGAAAAGTTTGAGATTTTAAGCTTAAAACGGGGTTATCATGGCAGAACTCTTGGCGCCCTTTCAACATCTTCAAATGAAAAATACAAAGCGGGATTTGCTCCATTTTGCGAAGGATTCACCAGTGTGGAAGAAGATTTATCTGCCATTGAAGAAAAAATTTCATCAAAAACATCTGCGATTATTATGGAAGTTGTGCAGGGGGCAGAGGGGATGCATTTTTTGGGCTGGGATTTCCTTAGAAAAGTCCGTC
>CAZFPN010000020.1:7468-10757 GCA_964521015.1 uncultured Rickettsiales bacterium
ATAAAAAAGGCATTTTACTGATTTTGGACGAAATTCAAACAGGAATGGGAAGGCTTGGCAAGTTGTTCGCCTTTGAATATTCGGGAATTAAGCCCGATATAATGGTGATTTCAAAGGGAATTGCTGGGGGATTCCCTTTTGGGGCCGTGCTTTCAACTAATGATATAGCAAATTGCATGAATATTGGCAGTCACGGAGGCACTTTTGGCGGTAATTTGCTTGGCATTTCGGTGGCTCTTGAAACTCTTTCGCAAATTTCCAAACAATCGTTTTTGGAAAATGTGATTAACTCTTCTGCGATGCTTGAGTTTGGAATGCAAAATTTAAAGCAAGAATTCCCACATTTGATTGAAGAATTAAGAGGTTTTGGGCTTATGAGAGGGCTAAAAATTAAAAAGGAAATTGATGTAAATTCTTTAATTGCAACTCTTTCGCGTCAAGAATTATTGCTTTGCGGAAGTGCTTCTGGCAATGTTCTTCGCATTACTCCGCCTTTGATTATAAAACCAGAGGAAATTCAGCTTGGAATAAAGAAAATTGCTAGTCTGTTTAAAAAAATTAATTTGTAAAAATATGCAAATTTTTGTTGCAAATAAAAAAATAAATGTTTAAGCTAGTTTAAAACAAGATTACTGATATGAATACGGTTTTTTTAAATGGTGATTTTCTGCCTGCAAATCAAGCGAAAGTTTCAATTTTTGACACAGGTTTTTATTATGGAGACGGCATATACGAAGTTGCCCTTTTGTGCGATGGCAGAATTGTTGACCTTGAAAGCCATCTTGCCCGATTGAAATATGTCTTAAAAGAAGTAAAATTCAACAATGTTCCAACCATTCCTGAAATTTCCGAAATAATCGTGCAGTTAGTAAAGAAAAACGACTTTAAAAATGGCTTGATTTACCTGCAAATTACACGTGGTGTGATGGAAAATAGATACGAAAAACTGCAAAACATTCAAAAACCGACGATTTTAGCATACATTGTGCCAACGGAAATTCACTTTGATGCTGAAAAAAAAGCAGTAAAATGCGAATTAGTGGAAGACCCTAGAAGATATCGCCGTGACATCAAAATGACAAGCCTTATGCCGATGAATTTAGCTAAAATGCAGGCTCAAGAAAAGGGCTATGATTATGTCCTTTTTAAAGATAGGCAGTCAAAAGCCGTGACCGAAGGGGCGAGTTCTAATATCTTCATTTTAAATCAAGATGGAGTTATTTTGACACACCCAACTGGCAAGAAAATTTTGAGTGGTTGCACGAGGAAAAAGGCTATAGAGATTCTAAAAAACGAAGGTTTTCAAGTAAAAGAACAAGAATTTTTTGAAGAAGATTTACTTGATGCAAAAGAAGTTTTTATCACTGGGGCGATTAAGCTTTTTGTCCCTGTTTTCACTATAAACGGGCAAGAAATTGGGGAAAAAACTTGCGAAATTGCAAAACTTTGTTCAAAAAAATATGAAGAATTTGTAGGCACTTTTCCTAAAATAGCATGATGGCACTTTGGTTCAAAATTCCTGAAAAATTGCGGTTTTTAATTGTTGGTGGGTGGAATACTTTCTTCGGATTGATGGTTTTTTCTTCACTTTTCTTATTGATAAAAAATTATAAAATTTCCCTTGTTTTTAGCCATATTGTCGGGGTTTTTCAAAATTTAATTGTCTTTAGGTGGCTTGTTTTTGGCTCTCAAAACGAAAAAAAAGGTAATTTTTGGCAAGAACTGTGGAAGATAAATGCGGTTTACTTCGTCTATTTTTGCATCAATTTTGCATTGCTTTTCGTACTTGTGGAATTGTTGCAAATTTACCCAATTGCATCGCAAATTTTAATCACTTGCATTTTGGTTATTTTTAGTTATTTGGCTAATAAACATTTTACTTTTAAAAAATGACAGAAAATTACAAAAAAGGGCTTATTAGTGTTGTTATTTCGGCTTATAATGAGGAAGGAAATATCCCAAAACTTTATGAAGAGTTGACAAAAAATTTGGAAGGCGAAAATTACGAACTTTTATTTGTGAACGATGGAAGTAAGGATGACACTTTTACTGAATGTGAAAAGCTTTTGAAGGCTGACGAAAGGGTGAAAATTGTTGATTTTGAACGCAACTTTGGACACGAAATTGCAATGACAGCAGGGCTTGATTATGCCGAAGGCGAAGCTGTCATTTTTATGGATGCAGACTTACAACATCCGCCAGAAATTCTTCCGCAGATGATAAAACACTGGAAAGAAGGCTTTGATGTTGTTCTTACGAGAATTTTAAAAAATGAGCAAAAATCTTTTTTGAGGAATTTCTTGGTCAACATTTATTACTTTATTTTAAACCTGCTTTCTGATGTTAAAATTCCTCGCTCTACCCCTGATTTCAGACTGATTGGCAGAAGATATGTTGAAATTTTGAAAACAATGAACGAACAAGAAAGAATGTTTCGCGGAATGCTTAATTGGCTTGGCACGAAAAACTGCAAAATCATTGAATTTTCCGCCCCTAAAAGGTTTTCTGGGGAAACACATTATAATTTCAAGGCTTCGGTCAAGCTTGCAATAAATAGCATCATTCAATTTTCTATAAAACCCCTAAGATTGGCGACTTATCTTGGAATTTTCTTCGCAATTTTTGCGGTTTTATTTGGCTTCTATGTGCTTTATGAATATTTCGCGCTTTCAAAACCCGCAAGCGGATATACCACTATCGTCTTGCTGATTTCAATGTTTTCTTCTGTTCAGCTGATAATTCTTGGAATTATTGGTGAATATATTGGCAGAATTCACTTGGAAACAAAAAAAGACCTCTTTATTTCGCAAAAAAATGGCAAAGGTGATTATAAATGCAGATGATTTTGGGCTTTCATTTGGTGTGAACGAGGCGGTGATAAAAATGCACAAAGAAGGCAATTTGACAAGTGCGAGCATGATGGTGACGGGCTTAAAAGTGCAAGATGCCATTTTAAAAGCAACGGAAAATCCTGCTTTAAAGGTCGGTCTACACTTCAATTTAACCACTGGAAAGGCCGTTCTTCACCCTATCTCTCTTCCCCTTTTGGTTGACGAAAAAGGAAACTTCAAGAACGGATTTATCAAACTTTTACTGCTTTCCGTCTTGTGGAGAAAAAATTTTTTAAATCAGGTTGAGGCGGAAATGAAGGCTCAAATTGCACTACTGAAAACATTTGGCATAAAGCCTTCGCATATTGATGGCCACAGGCATATTCATTATCTTTTCGGTGTTTTTAAAATCGCTCAAAAAGTTGCAAAAACGGAAGGAATTAAACGAATTAGGGTTG
>CAZFPN010000020.1:10803-12758 GCA_964521015.1 uncultured Rickettsiales bacterium
TTTTTTAACACTTTAACACTTGGCTTTCCACCAATTTCTGGCATTATAAAGTGGTTAATTTTAAGGTTTTTAGGTCTATTTAACGGCTCACGGAATGTAAGGTCGCCCTACTTTTTTAGCATCATTCACAGTTGTCAAATTTCTAATAAGTTGCTAAAAAACTTTAAACCTCCTGAAGGGTTTAGTGAGATTGAAATCATGATTCACCCAAGCATTCAGCGTTTTGATGAGGGGCAAAATGTGGAATACGAAAAATCTCACCTAAATTCCCGTTTTAGGGCAGTTGAACTTAAATTTATCAAGCCAAAAATATGAAAAAAGTTTTATTTCTTGCAAAATACGGACACGACCTAAATTACTTTCGTGCAATCAAAAATTATGTAACTTCAAGAAAGCAAAACACGATGAAAATTGACTTAATTTTTAATTTACCTTTGTTTTTCTTTGAACTTTTTTATGTGTTGAAAAAAATTCCAATCACTCCAATCGAAATGGCGGAAATGCTAAAATATGAAATTGCAAGAAAATTTATTAAATATGGCAACTTTAAAGGGAACTTGTTTGCATTTTTTATAGTCATTATTGCAAAACTTTATTACTTTAAATATTCAAGAATTTTGAAAGCTGGTAAATATGATGTAATTTGTGTTTTTGGGGGTTACCATGTAGCACAAAAAATGGCGATTTGTGTTGCAAATTCAATGAATATTCGTGTTTTTCACTTTGAAAATGGCTTTCTTCCAAACACAACAGTGATGGATTTCAAGGGCACAAATTATAATAATTCCGTCCCTCGTGATTTCAATTTTTATAAACCTATCGAAAAGAATTTCCAAAGAAACCCTCTGAATGTGAGAAAAAACATCATTGGATTGGAACAAAAAGAGGTAATTCTTCCTGAAAAATATATCTTCTGCCCTTTTCAAGTCGCACTTGATACACGCATTTTGGTGCATTCCCCTTGGGTCAAAAATATGGAACATTTCTATGCAATTTTAACTGAAGTGGGTCAAAATTTAGATGTCACTTTCGTGTTAAAACAACATCCTAGTTGCATTAAAGATTACCCAAATTTGCGAAAAATTGAAAACCCTCGCATTATTTTTGCAAACTACAACAGCACTGAATCTTTGATAGCAAATTCTCAGGCCGTCATCACAATAAATTCATCTGTTGGAATGGAAGCGATTATGCTTGGCAAAAAGGTCATCACTTTGGGGAATGCTTTTTTCAGTGGATACGGCTTTGCAAGGGATTCACGAAGTGTAATGATGTTAATCAAGGAAATTAAAAATTTAGATGATTGGCAAGTTGATGTAGAAATGGTTGAAAAATTCGTTTCTTACTTGCAAAATTACTACCTAATTCCAGGAAGCTGGAAGGCGCCAGATGCAAAACATTTGGAGGCCATTTATCAACGATTAAATTAAATATGAATATTTTACTAATCAACGCACACAAACTTTACCCTACAGCGAAAGGGCTTTTGAACAAAACTATGTTTGAAGAAATTAAACAATTTTTCAACACCGAAAATTTGCGCGAAACAATAATAGAGCAAGGATACGACTCTAAAGAAGAGGTGGAAAAGCACCTTTGGGCTGATGCAATAATTATTCAATCTCCCATTTACTGGTTTAATGCCCCTTGGATCTTCAAGAAATATATAGAAGATGTTTTCAATGCTGGATATGGCAAAATATGGACTTCAGATGGTAGAACAAGGTCAAACCCAAACGCACAATACGGCACGGGCGGAAATTTGGAAGGAAAAAAAGTCATGCTTTCCGTAACTTACAATGCACCGAGGGAAGCATTCGGAGATAAAAACCAATTCGCATTCAAAGGCATGACAGTTGATGAGGCACTTTCTAGCATAATCAATGCTTATAGATTTTGTGGATTGGAAGCAATTCCAACATTCGCCTGCTTTGATGTCATTAAAAACCCACAAA
>CAZFPN010000021.1:0-12308 GCA_964521015.1 uncultured Rickettsiales bacterium
TTCAATATCAACCTGTAAAAGTTTCAGCAATGGAAGGTGCATGGGAAACTCAAAGAGGAGTTCCTTTAATTCTGTTTGCAATTCCAAATCAAAAAGAAGAAAAGAATTACTTTGAAATTAAAATACCAAAACTTACAAGTCTTATTTTAACACACTCTTTTGATGGTGAGGTAAAAGGTTTAAAAGAATGGAAGCCTGAAGATAGACCTAATGTTCCTTTGGTTTTCTTTTCCTTTAGAATAATGGTTGGATTAGGTTTTGCTTATCTTTTTATAGCGGTTTTAAGCCTTTATTTAAGGTTTAAGAAAAATCTTTACGAAAGCAAGCCTTTCCTTTATTTTGTTGGAGTTATTGGCTGGACAGGTCCTTTAGCTGTCATTGCTGGTTGGTTTGTAACGGAAATTGGAAGACAACCTTGGATAATCTATAACATTATGAGAATAAAAGATGCAACATCACTAAATGTAACGAAGGCGCAGGTTTCATTTAGTTTGATTGCAATAATAATTCTTTATGTTTTGATTCTTATTCCACTTTATGTTTATGTAAAAAAACTTTTCACTAAAGGTCTTGAAAGTGTTGATTTAATTGAAGTCTACGGAGAGCAAGAAAGCAAATTAAAGAGATAATTTTAAATTTATGACATTAGCTACACTTATAACGATTTTAGCTCTACTTCTTGTTTTGGGGGTAGTTATTTATGCTGTATTAGATGGTTTTGACTTAGGAATAGGAAATACATTTTTATTTTTTAAACCAGAACAAAGAGGAAAATTGATGGACACAATTGCACCTTTGTGGGACGGAAACGAAACATGGCTTATTTATGTTGGAACAATTGGAGTTGCAGCATTTCCTGTTGTTTATTACGGAGTTCTTCCTTCTCTTTACATTCCTGCGATTTTAATGGTTGCTGGGCTTTTTATTAGAGGTCTTTCCTTTGAATTTAGACTTAAATCTCAAGGAAAAGATAAACAAATTTGGGATTTCACTTTCTTTTTAGGGTCTTTTTTAGCATCTTTTCTTCAAGGAGTTTTGTTTTCTGCAGCTTTTGTAGGGCTTAATATGAAAGATGGTGTTTATTTGGGGGGTGCATTTGATTTCTTTACTCCATTTAACATAATTTCTGGAATTTTAACGGTTGTTGTTTATTCTATTCTTGGACTTTCGTTTACAAGGTATAAAATGGAAGGTGAGATGGCTGAAAAAACAATAAAGATGATAAAACCTTTAGTTATTATTTCTTTTGTTTCAACATTTTTTATGGAATTTTGGCTAATTGGTGGAAATGCCATACTAAAAGAGCAATTTTTTGATTCTAGTGTAAGAATTGGAGCATATTCTTTTTTAAGCATATTGGCTTTGGTTTTGCTATCATTTATATTTAAAGATTTAAAAAATGAAAATCACACAATCTCAACATTTTTGCTGACAACTGGAATTTTTTTAACATCTCTTGTGAAAAAACTTTTCATAATGTGGCCTTATCTTTTATTCCCAAATTACACAATTTTTGAGGCAGCAAACTCAGAGCCAGCACTAAGGCTGACATTTTACATCATTGTTGTGATGCTTCCAATTGTTATAATATGCAATTCAATCGTCTACTTTATATTTAAAGGAAAGTTGAAAAAGTCAGATCAATTCTATTCTTAATATTTAGGAACGAATTTTGGTATAGTATAATTTGATATTAAAAATTTACATCCTCCCCTTCCGTAAAAAAGAAATCTGGCTTAATGTTGAAATAACTTGCAAACAAGAAAAGCTTACTAAAAGGAACTTGCGTTGCTCCCGTTTCATACTTTTGTGCTTGTTGAGTTGATACTCCTAAAATTTTACCAACCTCTTCAAGGCTCAGCCCTTTTACTTTTCTTACCAACTTCATTTTAGAAGCGATGATTTTATTTATTTTTTTGTCTTCAGTGTTATTCATTTTTTGATTAATTAAAATAATAGTAAATAGAATACATTTATAGTGAGAATTCAAATATAATATCTTGTAGAAGTAGGGGGTAGTCTTCTAAAAAACTAAACAACTATTAAAAAAATCGGCTTAAAATAAGCTTTTATTATTAATTCAAAAATCATACTTTCAAAATAAAAAGCTTGCAAAAATATTTTTTTCTATGATTATTATATTATAATAGTAAATTTAAAATGAGTTTTAAGGAGATTTTACAAAACAAAGAAAACAGAATTAGGTTTTTCGCTCTTTTGATGATGCTTGTTTATTTTACATTGTTTTTTAATATTATTTTAAAATATTTGGAAGTTTTGCAGGAAAGAAGTTTTCAGAAAAACGAACTAAACATTAATAATGGAAAAAAATATAATTTACTTGATAGAAATGGCAAATTGCTTGCAACCACAATAGAATCTTATAATTTTTATTTAGTGCCATCAAAGATTGTCTTTTTTGACAAAATGCTTGAAAAATTATCGCATATTTTCCCAGAAGCGATTGAAGATGATGAGCTTGTGAATAAATTGAAATCTAAAAAAAACCGTCTTATTTTGGTTAAAAGAGGAATAACTGAAAGTCAAAAAAGTTCAATAATATCACTTGGAATTGAAGCTTCTGAGTTTGAAAAATCTTATTCACGACTTTATCCATATGGCAATATCTTCTCTCATATGGTGGGTTATGTAAACACTGATTTAGAGGGAGTTTTGGGTCTTGAAAGAAGCTTTAATCAAAAGCTTTACTATCAAGATGTTGAAACAAGTTTGGATGCAAGAATTCAATCAATTGTCCATTTTAAAATGCAAGAATTTTTTTCAAATTATAAGCCAAAAGCTGGTTTTGGAATTGTTGCGAATGCGAAAACGGGAGAGATTTTAAGTCTTGTTTCAATGCCCGACTTTAATCCTAAAGAAATTTCAAATCCAAATGGAGAGGAAATGAAGAATGTTGCCATTTCTTCAGTTTTCCAACTCGGCTCAGTTTTTAAAATTTTAACAATCGCAATGGGGCTTGAATCTGGAATTAAAGAAGATAAGCCTTATAAAGTTGACATCCCAATTAAAGTTGACAGCACATTTACATTAAAGGACGAATATGTAAGAAAGCCAAATTTGACGATGACGGAAATATTAGCATTTTCTTCAAATGTTGGAAGTGTTCAGGTTTTAGAAGATGTTGGTCTTTTAAAGCAAAAAAGTTTTTTTGAGGAAATGGGTGTTTTTAGAGCTCCTAAAATAGAACTTTCGCCATTTGAAATTGCAGCTCCAATATACAAAACTAGCTCATGGCCCAAATCAATGCACTACACAGCAACATATGGTTACGGAATTGCAATTTCGCCTTTACACTTTGTTAGCCTTACAAGAACAATTGTGGGGACTGGAAAAAAGGGCAATCTAACCCTTTTAAAAGGGGAAGCTTTGAATGAGGAAGAGGTTTTGTTTAAACAAGAAACCATTTCAAAAATGCAAAAAATGTTAAAGGAAGTTATCAGAATCGGAACTGGTAAGTATGCAAAAATTAATGGATACGACATTTGCGGAAAGTCAAGCACCAGCTTAAAGTATGATACAAAAAGGAAAATTTGGACGAACGATAAAAAAATGATTTCCTTCTTAGGATTTTTCCCTTGCAATAACCCTAAATATATTATATATCTAGGGTTTGATGAGCCACAAAAAATAGAGGGAGACAGAATTCTTCAAGGTGGTTTTACGGTTGCCCCAGTTGCATCAAGCATTATTTCGGAAATTGCCCCAATTTTAAATGTAAAACCTGATTTATGAAATTATTTTATATTATTCGGTTGTTTTTGCTTGACTTTTAATTTTAATTTACTACTTTTTTATGATACTTTAATATGCAATGTTATGTCTGAAGGCGGTAAAAATTTTAGTTTAGGTTCTTTTTCTGGACTCAAAACATTAACAATTAAGAAAAAAGTCAACATTGAAGAAAAAATTTACGACAAAGAGGGATATATTAAGCCTAAAGAAGTTTCAAAAAGCATACAACTTGAAGGTATGGCTGGAAAGAAGCAGAAATTTGAATTTTTCCTAACTCAAAGAAAAAGATTTTCACGCCTTGCTGGAATGCAGGGGCTTTATTTTTATGAACAGTTTGCCAAATTCAATAATATTCCATATACATTTGAAGAAGAAGTCAACGAAGTTTATAGAACAATTATTTATTTCTATAAAAGGTTTTTTTTCCACGAAAAATATGGCACAAACAAGAAAAACAAAAAACTGGAAGAAAAATTTGTAAGAAAATCAATTTTATATTACATTTCAAATAAAGAAAAGGTTGATGGCTATATAAAAAAGTATCTTGCCAAAAACTGGAGGATAAGCCGTTTAAGTGCACCAGTTAGGGCCGGTCTTCGTTGTGCTATTGTTGAAAGCATTATTTCAAGCAAAAAGCAATTTAAGTTGATAGTTTCCGAATATACAGACTTAATCGCAAACACAATAACGGAACAAAAAGAGATTGCTTTTTTCAATGCCATATTAGATAACATAATTAAAGAAATTAAACAAGATTATGAAAAATAAAAAAATAGCACTGGTTTTTCCGGGTCAGGGGTCTCAAATGACAAAAATGGGGCTTGAACTTTATCAAAATTTTAAAGAAGCAAAAGATGTATTCCTTGAAGTTGATGAGGCATTAAATTTTTCCCTTTCAAAGATAATTTTTGAAGGAACTGAGGAAGGTTTAAAAAAAACAGAAAACGCACAACCAGCATTGATGGCAACTTCAATTGCAACACTTAGGGTCTTGGAAGGCTTAAGTGGAAAGAAGGCAAAAGATTTTTCCTCAATTGTTGCAGGGCATTCACTTGGGGAATATTCCGCCCTTGTTACCTCCGATTCAATTTCCCTAAAAGATGGAGCGGTGATTTTAAGAAAAAGAGGCGAATTTATGGCAAATGCAATGCCAACAGGTGGTGCGATGCTTGCTTTGATTGGAATGACTGAAGAAAAAATTGCCGATTTAATAAAAACTGCAAAAGATGGCGAAGTCCTTGTTGTTGCAAACGATAATGCTGAAGGGCAAGTTGTTTTAAGCGGAAATGAAAATGCGATTTTAAAAGCTCAATCTCTTGCAAAAGAATTTGGGGCAAAAATGGCTGTTAAGCTTGAAGTTAGCGGGCCTTTCCACTCTCCTCTTTTAGCAAATGCTTCAAAACAGATGGAAGAAGAGCTTGCGAAATATTCAATCAAATTGCCTTCCATTCAGCTTATAAACAACATTAATGTTGAATTTTATCAAGATGCAAAAGAAATTCCTTCAATTCTCGCAAAGCAGATAACCTCAAAAGTTCGCTGGAAAGAAACGATGTTAAAAATGCAACAAGAGGGCATTACGCATGCAATAGAACTTGGCTCTGGCAAGGTTTTGTGCGGTCTTTTCAAAAGGACTGTGAAGGAAATTGAAACTGCGAATGCTGGCAATAAAGCGGAAGTGGAAGGTTTGCTGAGCCTTATTTAAATATTGTTAATATTCTTTTTTTGCTAAAAACCATTTTAAGAAGTCGTATATTGCGGTTGCGAAAGTTCCTAAAAATATCGTTGTAATGATTTGACTTGATGGAACACCGAATGCCAAAGCAGTAAATTTATAAACTGCAAAAAGCACACCCAAAAAGATAGCTAATTTCAAAGCTTGAAAACATAAATCTTTGAAAGCCATCTTATGTTCGTGCTCCTGTTTTAGTTTTTCTTGATCCCACACATTTCTTTGCATTTCATGCTGGATTTTTTGTGTTTTTAAATTTTTGTCATCCGAATCTTCAAACTCATCCTTTGCACTTTCCTTAACATGAAAACTATCTTTTGATAGTCCATTTTTAAGCTTTAATGTCATATTTCTTTATCAAAATATTGCTTTACAATACTTTCAAATTCTGTTTTGATTGCTTTATCCTCTATTTTCGCCCCTGTGCCTTTTTTAAAATATTTTTCCCAAGCACCACCTTGTTGATGGCTGATTTCAACTAAAGCGGATGCTGATTTATCGCCATAAATATCGCAAGCCAAATTAAGAGTTTCTTTTTTTTCTTCTTCACTTAAAGTGGGCGATACAAATGTATAATCTTGTTGCATCAGATATGCTTTTGATTTTAAATCTATGTTATTTCTCCCTCTGTCTTTAAATTCAAAGTAGACATCAGGAATTACTGGACCAAAAGGCCAAGCTTGAATTTCCGATTCGAATAATCTTTTATTGAAATGAGCAAGGTGTATTCCGTAAGCAAAATAAAGTAATTTTTGCAATTTTAAATTTGTTACATCTATTTCCTTTTTATTTAAGTATTGAATGATATAATTCGTGCAAGCAAAAGCATCAATTTTTATTATTTCTTCCTTATTTAACATACTTTTTTAAAAATTTAATATATAAAATGCTCTATATATCTTTGCTATGTAAGGAAAAACATTTGCTTTCAAAAGTCAAGTTTTTTCTATACTTGGTTGAAAAGTGAAATTCTCATTAATCTTCAAAGCTGTTATTTAGAAAATTTAACATTTCATAAATACAGATAGTACATTCATCGCTTTTTTCACCTGTTCTAGAGAAACCTTTTCGGTTACAGGGAAAGCATTATGAATATTTAGCACAGATTCAATGTATCTATCGTGCAAAGCAAGAATAGAAAGGCTTTTTAAGATTTCCATTTTGCCATTTAATTCGGTTTTTTTATTTATATTATTGCAGTTTAATTGACTTTTCTTTATTTTACAAAATTCATCTTCAAGTTCTTCATAATCTTTTGTTTTCATTTTTAATATATATTCTTTAAAGTTTGAAGTTGTATCTAGTGGTTCATATTTATGTTTCATAAAGATATTAAATTATTCCCACCTTAAGGATTCTATAGGCTTTGTTTTAATTGCCTTCAATGCTGGAATTAGAATTGAAATAAAGCATAAAAACAAGCTTAAAAAAATGACTTCCAAAATAACTTTTGTTTCAAGATGAGAGGGGATGTAAGAAAGGAAATAATATGCCCCATCAAAAATTTTAGCATTTAGCAAGTTTTCTAGCCAATTTTTGATTCCTTCCAAGTTTAAAACAAAAATACTTCCAAGCCCTGCACCAATTAAAATTGCTGGAATGCAAGTGAAAATGCCGACTTGAAAAAATGTGCCTGCAATTTGAAAAGAGCTAAAACCGATTGTCTGCAAAATTCCGATAGTCTTTGTTTTTTGGGAAACAAGGGCGGAAAGTGAAGAAAAGACGATAAAGCTTGCAAGTAGCAAAAACATTGAAAGAATAAAGAACATTACTGATTTTTGTAAAGCTATTGCATTGATAAACCCTTGATTTTCGCTTTGCCAATCTGTTATTCTAATGTTTTTGAAATTTTTATAAAGTAATGCCTTTTCTCTTTCAAGATTTTGAACATTATAGACCATAATTTCAAGGTAATCAGCCCCTTCTTTTTCAAAAAAAACTTTCGCATCTTCGATGTTTAAAAAAGCAAATGAGCTATCGTAAAAGTGCATTCCTACATCAAAAATACCGCTCACCTTGAATGTTTTGTGAATTGGAATTGTGCCAAAGGGGGTTTTTCTAAATTTTGGTGAAATCAAATTGACATTATCGCCGATTGAAACCCCGAGGTTAAAAGCGACTTCCCTTCCTAAAACAATGCCTTCTTTGAAGTTGCCTTGAGTTCCATTTTTGAGCAATTCTTTTGAATAAAAGCCACTTTCTTCAACTGCATTAATCAAAATTCCTTGCATTCTTGTGCCATTCAGATTTGAAACGATTACTTCACCAGAAACTCCCCCAGAAGCATTCAAAATTCCTTGCGAAATTAAAAGTGAAGATTTTTCTTTATAATCTTTAATAGGACTTATTTGGTAATTTTTATCAACAAAATAAACTTTAATATGAGGTCTTAAACCTAGTATGTTTTTTTGAAATTCTTGCTTGAAGCCTTCCATAACTGAAATTGTTGTAATAAGTGCAAATACACTGATAAAAACACCAAAAAACGATGTTAAAAATGAAAGAGAAGGCAGGAAGTTATATTTTTTGCTTTTAATGAATTTTATTGCAAGAAACGAAGAAGCAAACATATTTTGTATAATCTAAATTTTTTAATTGACTTATAAATTTTTCTATTTATTAAAATAATTATTTAATTTTGCAAGGTTTATGTTTAAAATTATAATTGCTTTTCTTGTTTTATGTTATTCAAGTTATGCTAATTCACAAGTTAAAAGGTTTGATATTATTGAACTTAAGAACGATTCAAAGAAAGAAAACAAAGGTTATGAAAAGAAAGATGGTCAAAAATATGCCATCGTTATTTCAAGCCAAGAATACAACCTTCAAGGGAAGTATTTTATCGTTTTGCCTTTAGTTCAAAATAAAAAAAATTACAAAGGGAAGTTTGTTCATAGCATTAAAATTGCATCTAAAGATTATGCCGTTTTTGTTGATAAGCCAAGAAGTGTTGAAAAATCTAGCACAACAAAATCCAGCCTTTCTATTAAAGAAAACGAGGGTGCTGAAATTTTAAACAAATTTAAAAATATATTATAATGCTAAAAGTTTTGTTTTTCATTTTTGCAATTATTTTTACAAATTTTGCAATGGCAAAAAAAATTGATGATGCCTTAAATGAAGTCTTAACAACAAATGTTGCTAAAAATAGGCTTGAAGCTTGCGAGTTTCAGGAAGGCGATGTTGCGAAATTTGGTGTTTCCCACAAAAATGCGAAAATTCAAATTACCAATAAAATCGCAGGTAAAACTGAATTTTTCAATGTTGAAATGTCAAAACCTCTTGCTTATAATAACCTTGAAATTAGCCTTTCAAAATGTTGTTCCGATTGCTGTGATGATGTTAAAAGAGAGCAATATGCTTTTTTCAAAATCAGTAATACAAAATCTAAAAAAGAAGTTTTTAAAGGTTGGATGCTTTCACATGCCCCTTCGCTAAACCCTTTTGAAGATTCAAAATTTGATGTAGTCTTAGTTTCTTGTTTTTGATATGTCCATTAAACAATTTGAAGAAAAATTTGCAAAGAGTGGTCTCACTTTTACTAATCAAAGAAGGTTAATCGCACAAGTTTTGATTGATTTAAAAGGACACCCAGATATTGACGAAATTTTCTTAAAAGTGCGAGAGTTAGATAAAACAGCAAGCATTGCAACTGTTTACAGAACTGTTAGCCTTTTTATGCAATTAGGCTTGACTGTTAAAAGGGAATTTAAAGATAGCAAAAGCAGATACGAACTTAGTTTTGAGCGCAACCATAATCATATTATAATTGAAGATGGCGATATTATTGAATTTACAAACAAAGAAATAGAAGATATAATCAAAAAAATAGTGCTTGAAAATGGGCTTGAATTGGAAGATTATGTGATTGATATATATTGTAAAAAGAAGTAATATTGAATAGCAATGGAAACAAACAAAACACTTTGGCTGATTTTGATAATTCAGCTCGTTTTAACTTATTTTGTTAATTTGGCAACTTTCACATTCGGGGGAGATATGATAGAAAACATTTTATGGGGCAGAACTCTTGATTTTTCAAGCGATAAACACCCTCCGTTTTTTGGCTGGGAGGCTTTTCTTTCAGTTAAATTCGCAGGAGGAAGTTTCTGGTTTTACAAAATGTTGACACCCATTCATCAAGCATTTTTATTTCTTTTCACCTTTTTACTTGCAAAAGAAATTTTCAATTCTGAAAAAAAAGCATTACTGTGTGTGATTTTTAGTGCTGGGATTATTGTTCACTTGTTTTACTTCAAATTCAATGCGAATAGTGCAAATTATGGCTTTTTTGGGGCTATTTATTACCTATTCTATCTTGCTTGCTTTAAGCAAAAAAAATGGCTTTTTATCGTTGTGGGGTTTTTGTGTGCCATTACGATGTTGATTAAATATTCTGCAATAATAATGATTGGCTGTTTATGGCTTACAATTTTTGCTACAAAAGAAGGAAGGGAAATGTTTAAATCGCCTTTTTTGTATCTTGGAATTTTAGTTTTTTTAGGCACTTTAACACCTTACATTTTAAGTATACTGCAAACAGAAAATTACGGAGCATTTGGTTATTTAAGCGAAAATTCACTTTCAATGAAAATGCGGTGGTATGAAGTTCCAAAATTGGTTTTGCTTTCAATTGCCTTTTGCATTCCATTTTTAATTGCTTTTTTTAAGGTTAAGGAGGGAGTTTTCATAAAGTCAAAAATCAATAATTTTACTGGAATTTTCCTTTTGATAAATGCCTTTTTGCCATTTTTATTGACGATTTTTTACATAATTTTTACAAATTCTCAAGTAGGTTCTTTTTGGCTTTGCATGTTTTTTAGCCTGTTTCCAATTATGGCAGTTTATTTTTTTGAAATTAAAGAAAATGCGATAAAGCTTTCTGCTAAAATTATCTTTCCTTTAATGTTTTTGATTTATTTAGTGCATCTTATTTCTCAAATTTTGGCATCTGAATACGATGTTGAAGGAATTGGCAAATTTACTAAAGAAAAAACAGAAGGTATTGATTATTTTATCTGCAATGAAGAAAGAAGAGTGTGTGGAATGGCATTGATTTATGGCACTGATTACGAAAACACAAAAATGACAATCTCAAAATGGCAAAACCCTTTTGAAGAAGTTAATAAGATGAAAGCAAAGCCTAGCAAAATTGCGATAATAGGGGACGGCGAAGAGATAACCCTTGAAGGATATTATTTTGAAAAATACGAACAAGAATTTCCGCAATATTTCAAATTTAGGTTTATCGCAGAAAATAAAATTCTTGCAAAACGTCAAAAAAGCACTAAAATAATTATTACAATTGCAACATTAAACAAAATATGAAACAGAACTTGGAAATTAGAAAAAATCTCGCCAAAGCTCACAGAATTATTGGAAAGCTTAGAATGGATGATTTAACATACACACACCTTTCTTCAAGGCTTGAAAATGAACAAGAATTCGCCCTTTCCCCTTTTGGAATGAGGTTTAAATATGTTAAACCTAAAGATTTGCTAAAATTCAATTTAAAAGGGGATTTGCTTCCGCCAGAAAAAGCACTTTCCGTTCATGATGATTTATACATTCTTTTTGGCAAGAAGATGGTTAAAAAACTTCTTTGCATTAAGAATTATGAAAAACCTAATTTCAATAAAACGGGATTTGCAATTCATAGCTCAATTTACAAAGCAAGAAAAGATGTTAATGCGATTATTCACCTTCACACGAAAGAAACAATAGCAGTTGGCTCAAGTAAATCAGGAGTTTTGCCAGTTAGTCAACATGCTCTTCATTTTTATGAAAGAATTTCTTACCATTCTTACGATTCGCTTATTTTAAACCCTCAAGAAGAAGAGGCAAAGCTTATTCAAGATTTGGGCAACAATAATGTAATGATGCTTCAAAACCACGGCTTTATAACAATAGGAAAAACCATTTGGGAGGCTCTTTTTTACGCCTATCACTTGCAAAAAGCTTGCGAAGTTCAAGTTTTGATGAAGGAAGATTATATTGTGCCTTCTCACGAAACCTGTGTAAAAGCAAGAAATGACCTGCTTTCTTTTGAAAAAGATTTGGGAAGAAGGGATTTTGAAAGTTTTGTCAAAATTAATTTATAAGCATTGCAACTCATTAAATGTAAGATTTTATCTTTTTCACACCTCCTTTGCCATCAATGTGCGAAAAGATGATGCTTTCAACAATCCACATACCTCTTTTTTTGCAAAATTTTGCTCCTTTTAGCATTTCCCCGTTCGTCACACCTGAAGCACAAAAAATCGCATTTCCTTTTACTAAATCATTTAAAGATAAAGCTTTTTCAATTTCAATTCCATAGCTTAATGCACGTTTTTTTTGGTCTTCCGTTTCTGGCAACAGTCTTCCCATCATAAAGCCCTGACAAGCCTTAATTACAACAGCAGAAAGCACACCTTCTGGTGCCCCACCTGAGCCATAATATAAATCTGCTCCATTTCCAAAGCTGGTTGTGGAAATTACTCCATAAATGTCTCCGTCTGTAATTAAACTAACTTTTGCACCAATCTTTCTTGCCTCTTCCATTGCTGTTTTATGCCTTTCTCTATCAAGCATTACAACTTCTATTTCCTTTAAATCTTTTTTGAGATATTTTGCAAGGTTTTTTAAGTTCGCACTTAGGCTTTCATCAATATGCAACACACCATCTTCTTTAACGACCCCTGATGCAAGCTTTTGCATATAACAATCTGGTGCTTTTAGTAAACCGCCTTTTTCACTAACTGCAATTGTGGTGATGGAATTTGGCATATTTTTAGCACATAAATTTGTTCCTTCCAGTGGGTCAACCGCTATATCAAACAAA
>CAZFPN010000022.1:0-11317 GCA_964521015.1 uncultured Rickettsiales bacterium
CATAAATGAATTTGAATTTAGATATAATGTTTGTGAGAGGGAAGATTTGGGGTTTAATGAGATTGTGGATAGGTTGTTAAAGATTTAATAAATCTGATGCAATTTTGCGATAAGATGTAGATATGCTATCAAAAGATATTTTATATTGTGTATCTTTTCTTCCTATATCTGATATATTTGGAGTTGCAGTTAATTTTTTCATTTTATGCTCTCCAGTGGCAAGATTTTTGTTGTATTCTACCACTTTTTTATTATGCTCTTCAACATATTTTTTACACAAATCTTGAGTTAGATAAATTACTGGAACACCAAAATGCTCTGCAATGCTTTTAAGCATTGGGGTAAAATCACAACATTTTTCAATTAAAAACGGAGCTGATTTATAGTTATTAGCCCCTGAATGAGTAAAAATTTTTTTAAATTCTTCTTCTGAGATTGTAAATTTTTTACTTAAACTTGCCCATGAGATAAATCGATTCACACTACTATTCACCTCCGCAATCCACCTTGTTGTTGCCGTTGAGCCTGAGCTTTTATATCTTTTTGCCATTTGCACTACAACACCTAAAAATTTTACTTTAAAACTTAGCCCACTCAATCCAATTGCTTTGTGAAAATTATCAACTAACGACAGCCAATTAATAAAAACAGTTTGTAAGTTATCAATTGCTTGTATAGAAAAAAAAGAAGGTGAGGTTGGGGCAATAAAATAATCCGAACATAAAATCATAAGGGCATTTATTATGCTACTAGAACTTGGAGAGGTATCTATTAAAATAAAATCATATTGATTTGATAAATCCGATATTGCTTTTTCAAAGTTTGAAATAATGTCACGATTAAATGAATTATTGCTTTTTAAGATATTAAATAGTTCGGCTTCCATAGTTGGAATATTAATATCACCAGTAATTAATTTAACAGATTGTTTTTGTTCTTTTGAAAGAAGAGGTGTTTCGTATAAAGTTTTTTCATTTTTTTCATTTTTTAATTTTTCATTCAAAAACTCTAAAATTGATTTATGCTTTCCTGTAAGTTGAGACCATTTTGATGCCGAATCTGTTGAATATTCAATGCTCGTATTAAGCCCAAATATTGCTGCAGTTAAATTCATTTGCGGGTCGGCATCTATAAGTAAGACATTTTTTCCTAAATCACTCAATGCAAAAGCAATATTGTGGACAAGAGTTGTTTTCCCAACACCACCTTTATGATTAAAGAAACTGATAATTTTACCCATAAAAACAAAAAATAGAAATATTTATTTTATATTGCAAAATCTCAAAATAGCAAGCAGTAAATGATAATTTCAAAAAGCCCTAAAACGAACTAATCAGATTAATTAAATTGAAAGCTTGATTTTTAATTTTTTTTCATTTCTAAATCTTTGTATTTTTATTTTTAATATGTTTAAAAGCCCAGTGCTTAAAGAATTAGATGAATGCGGTTTTATTAAAGATATTGCAAAGCCAGAAAAGTTGGACGAAATTCTATCTTCGCAAAAAATTACGGTTTATAGCGGTTTTGACTTAACTGCAAAATCTCTTCACATTGGAAATTTAATGCAAATTATGCTTCTTCGTAAGTTTTTAAAACATGGACACAATACTATTTTTCTTTTAGGTGGGGCGACAACAAAAATCGGCGACCCAAGTGGAAAGGACGAAACAAGAAAGGTTCTCTCTGATGAAGAAATTGAAGAAAATAAGCAAGGAATTATTCAAAATTTTTCCCAATTTGTTGATATAAAAAGTTCTCAAGTTAAAATTCTTAATAACATTGATTGGCTTGGCAAATTTTCTTATATTGATTTTCTTAAAAATGTCGGGTCTCACTTCACGGTGAACAGAATGTTAACGATGGAAAGTGTCAAATTAAGGCTTGAAAAACAACATCCAATGAGTTTTGTTGAATTTAATTATATGTTGATGCAAGGCTACGATTTTGCTTACTTAAATAAGCATTATAATTGTATACTACAAGTCGGGGGAAGTGACCAATGGGGAAACATTACAGAAGGTATGGAATTATGCGGAAGAATGAATAATGCAGAAGGGTTTGCTTTAACCTCGCCCCTTATGACAAGGGCAGATGGTCAGAAAATGGGAAAAAGTTTGAAAGGAGCCATATCTCTTTCTTCAAAAATCACTTCCCCTTTTGAATACTTCCAATATTTCAGAAATATGGACGATGCCGACATTCCAAAAATGCTTAAAATTTATACAGACTTACCAATTTCAAAAATCAAAGAATTGGAAGGTTTAAAAGGAAAGGATGTAAATGAGGCAAAAAAAATTCTTGCATTTGAAGTCACGGCTTTGGCACATGGCAAAGAGGAAGCAGAAAAGGCTTTAAAAGAGGCAGAAAAAATATTTTCTTCAAACAGCATTCCAGAAGACGAAACCTTAATAATTAATGCCAAAGTTGGGGAAGGTCTTTTGAAAGTTTTAGCTTTAAATGGGGCGATAAAAAGCATAACAGAAGGCAAAAACCTTATGACATCAAAAGCTATTAAAATTAATGATAAAGTTATTGAAAATTTTTCCTTTACTTTTGAAGAAAAATCAGAAATAAAATTATCAGTAGGCAAAAAAAAGCACTATAAAATTATTTGTTCGTAATATGAAGAAAAACTCAAATTATACAATTTTGGAACTTAGGAATTTGCTTGATAAAAGGGAAGTTTCCTCAGTTGAAATTACGCAATTTTACTTAAATCAAATTAAAAATTCCAATCTAAATGCTTATATCACAGTTTTGGAAGAAAAATCTTTAGAAGAGGCTAAAAAAGCAGATGACCTAATTTCAAAAGGGCAAATCAGCCATTTAACAGGCATTCCAATTGGTGTAAAAGATGCTTTTTGCACTAAAGGCATTAAAACCACGATGGCTTCAAAAATGCTTGAAAATTTTGTCCCTCAGTATGAATCAACGGTTACTCAAAGGCTTAAAGATGCAGGGACGATAACTCTTGGAAAGTTAAATATGGATGAATTTGCTATGGGTTCAAGAAATAAAAACAGCTATTTTGGACAATCTTTCAATTACTGGAAAATAAAAGGGGAAAGTGAAAACCTAATTCCGGGAGGCTCTTCTGGTGGGTCAGCTACGGCAGTTGCAGGAAATTTATGCACCGCTTCACTTGGAACAGACACGGGCGGAAGTGTGAGGCAGCCAGCATCTTTTTGTGGTGTGGTGGGCTTTAAACCAAGTTATGGAAGTGTTTCGCGCGAAGGAATTATCGCATATGCAAGCTCTCTTGACCAAGCAGGTTTTTTGACTAAAACAATCAAAGATTCCGCCTTAATGTTTGAAATAACACAAGGGTGGGACGGCAAAGATTCAAGCCTTTCAAAGCATTCTTTCAAAAATGTTTTACAGAACATAAAAGGTGATTTAAAAGGCATTAAAATCGGCATTCCAAAAGAATTTTTAGGTGCAGGAAGTAGCCCTGAAATTTTAGAAAACCTTGAAGAGACAATCAAAGAAATGGAACAAAGAGGTGCGATAATTAAGCAAATTTCCCTTCCAAATATAAAGCATTCAATTAAACTTTATTACTTTATTTCAACCGTTGAAGCATCTTCAAATTTTGCAAGATTTGATGGTGTGAAATATGGATATTCTCAAAAAGAAGGTAAAACATTTGAAGAATTCATATCTTTAAACAGGGCCGAAGGCTTTGGAAAAGAAGTAAAAAACAGAATTTTAACAGGAACTTCCGTTTTAATGTCTGGCTCTTACGAAGAAACATATGAAAAAGCTATGAAAATTCGTCGTGTCATTACAAACGAACTATCAAATGCTTTTAAAGAGGTTGACTTTATATTAAATCATACAACTCCAAACCTTGCACTAAAGGTGAGCGAAACTCAAAGCCAGTTACAAGAATATTTGAACGATATTCTCACCGTTCCTGTCAACATTGCTGGGCTTTGTTCTGTTTCTATTCCAACAAAACTTTCAAAGGACGGAAGACCGATAGGAATGCAACTTACAGGCAAGCAATTTAGTGATGCAAAACTTTTAGATGTCGCCTTTGGTATTGAAGAAATTTATAAATTCTATGAAAAAAACTATTGATGTTGCAGTTATAATGGGCTCAAGCTCTGATTATGAGGTTATGCAAGAAGCCGTTGAAATTTTAAAAGAATTCGGTGTTGGGTTGAAAAAGCAAGTTGTTTCGGCTCACAGAACACCAGATTTAATGTTTGATTTCGCAAAAACCGCCCACGAAAAGGGATTTAAAGTAATTATCGCAGGGGCAGGGGGGGCAGCTCACCTTCCCGGAATGGTTGCATCTTTAACCCACCTTCCCGTGATTGGTGTGCCAGTGAAGTCAAAACAAAGCTACGAAGGGCTTGATAGCCTGCTTTCAATAGTGCAAATGCCGGGTGGTGTTCCAGTTGCGACGGTTGGAATTAACAATGCCAAAAATGCAGGGCTTTTAGCGGTTTCCATTCTTGCTACTTCAAATGAAGTGCTTGCAAAAAAATTGATTGCATTTAAAAAAGAGCAGGAAAAGAAAGTTTTAAAACAGAAGATATGACCCAGCTTATAATTGAAATTTTAACAGAAGAAGTTCCGTTTGAAGAGCAAAAAAACCAAAAAGATGCGGTTTTGAAATTTTTTTCACAAAAGCAGGAATTAAAAGGAAATTTGGAAGTTTTCAACTCTCGTCTTCGTCTTGTGATTATTCTTTCAAATTGCGAAGAAAAGCTTATTATTCCAGCGAAAACACTGAAAGGACCTTCAGTTTCTGCTCCGCAAGTTGCAATTGATGGATTTCTTTCTAAAACAGGGGCAAAAATGCAGGAATTAAAAGAAGAAAGCGGCTTTTTGACATTTACAACAAAAGAAGAAGTGCAAGATGTCAAGATTTTACTTGAAACAAGCATCTTGGAAGAATTTTTTAATTTTGTTTCTTCCTCTTTTTCGCAAACTATGATGTGGAATGACACAAAAAAAAGATGGATAAGACCAATAAAAGAAATCAAAACAAGCTTTAACGGCAATGTTTTAAATTTTGAATTTGCGGGAATTAAAGCACAAAAATTTGAATCTTTACATTTAGAAAGCGAGGTTTTAAAAGCTGAAGAAAGGTTTGAGATAATCAAAAATGGAATTCTAAAAGTTGAAAATCAGCACAACATTAAATGTCTTTCAAGCGAAAAATTGCTTTGGGAAAACTGCTTTCTTTCAAGTCTTCCTAATGTTAGATATGGTATTTTTGATGAAAAGTATCTCAAATTACCAGAAAAAGTTCTAATTCAAACTCTTGAAAAAAACCAAAAATACTTTTTATTTAGGGATGGAAATGGCGGTCTTTCAAATATTTTTGCAATTTGCATTAACGGAAATTATACCGAAGAAGTCATCGCAACGATTATTGAAGGGAATAAAAAAGTCCTTAATGCAAGGCTTGAGGATGCTCTTTATTACATCAAAATTGATGCAAGAGAAACCCTTTTAGAACACCTTGAAAAGACCAAAAAAGTAACATTTCATACAAAAGTTGGTACAGTTTTTGAGCGAATTCCTAAAATGCTTGCAATTGCAGAAAAAATTGATGCAAAAAACGAAGATTTAAAAACCGCAATCAAGCTTTGCAAAGCTGACCTTCAAACGGAAATGACACAAAGCTTTACCGAATTGCAGGGCTATATCGGGGCTTTTTATGCAAAAAATGAAGGCTATTCAAACGAAATTTGCGATGCGATTTTAAATCAATATAAACTTGGTGGCGAAGAAGAGGCAAAGGGGAGGCATGATTTAAGCCTTAAACTTGCCCTAATTGAAAAGTATGAAAAAATTGTCAGCCTTGTGAAAGCAGGTGAAATTCCAACCTCGTCAAGGGACCCATTCGGAATTAGGAAAGATGCCCTTGCTTTAATTAAAATCATCGTTGAAGGGGGGCTGGAAGTGGAACTTTATTTTGAAAAAAGTGTGAAATCAATAGTTTTAGATAGGCTAAAATTTTATCTAAAAACCTTTCAAAATGAAGCAGTGATGCCTGTTTTAAATTTTGATTTTAACGAAAAAAGTGAAGAAGAAATTTCTATACTTCAAATTTATAAAAAGGTGAGCTTTTTGAACGAAAACCTAACAAAATTAAATCAATTTCAAAGAATTGTCAACATTCTTTCTTCAAAAGATGCCCTTCCTTTTAAAGGAAAAAACCTTGAAGAAACTTCTTTGATGGGGCTTGAAAAAGATTTATTCACACAATTTAAAAATGCAAAAAACCTTGAAGAAATGCTGAATTTGAGTCACTTAATTGACGACTTCTTTGAAGGTAACCTTGTTATAGATTTTGCAAATCAAGAAATTTCAAAAAGACGCGTTGCCTTGCTTGAATTTGTGCATTCAAAAATTAATTTATACCTTCATCTGTAAGAGATTTTGCAATGGATGGACGGCTTTTCATTCTTTCGAAATATCTCGCTAAATTTGGAAAGCTGTTAATTTCAACATTAATGAATTTTAACCACGAAAGAATAGTGAAAAGATAGGCATCTGCAAGAGTAAATGATTTTCCTGCGATAAAATCAACACTTTTAAGTTCTTCTTCAGCGAATTTAAGCTTGCTAATGAATATTTTAACAAAAATTGGCTTTGCATTTTCTGGCACAATTGGGGAAATTATGGGGACAAAATTCTTGTGAAGTTCGGTTGAAATAAAGCTTAACCATTCCATAGTTTTGTATTTTTCTTCGCCTTGCAAGTGGGTTGCATTTTTTAAATCAGAGAGATAGGTTAAAATCACCCACACTTCCGTTAAAATTCTTCCATTTTCAAGAAGCAAAGCAGGGACTTGATTTTTAGGCGAAATTTGCAAAAAAACCTCACCCGTTTCAAGCACTTTTTCTTTTGTCTGCAAGTGTTTTATGGCAACAAATTTGCAGGGAATTTCAAGTTCGTTTAAAATAATTCTAACAGCCAAAGAGCAGGCATTTTTAAAGTAAAACAATTTCATTTGATAAAAAATAATTTATCTTTCTTTAAAATGAATATTTTATTTTGCAAGGAATTTTAAATCATTTGGCATTGTTATGATATTTTTTTTAAACAAAGTCAAGTTAAATTAGATAAATGTAATTTTTTTGGCTTAAATTTAAGGAAAAATCGTGCAAGAACCATCAAAACCTGCACCGTGAGACCGATAAAAATTCCAAACCAAATTCCTGATACTCCTTTTCCTAAAATCACTCCAAAATAATAACTTAAAGGCACACAAAGTCCCCAATAAGAAATTAATGCGAAGACCATGGGAATTTTAACATCTTTATATCCCCTTAAAATCGCACCGCAGATGATTTGAATTGCATCCGAAATTTCCGCTCCAAAGACAAGTGCAAAGGCTGAAATCATAAGCCCAATTGTGATAAAATCTTCCTCATTTCCTTTGAAAGCAAGCGAAATTAATGGTGTTTTGAAAATATTAAGCAGTCCGTATATCGTTAAAATATAAATCCCTGCTGCAACAATGCTGTAAAAACCGATTTTAAATGCGACATCCTTTTTGCCTTGTGCCATATTAAAGGCAATTCTTGCAGTTACAGCGAATGCAAGCCCAAAAATAGGGGCAATTGTCAAATTTACACCCCACATTAAAAGTTGAAAAGAAGCGATATCATACATTGAAATTTTGCTTGCAAAAAAGCCAGTTACATTAAATGCAACGGATTCTGAAAAAGCGATAAATCCACCTGGAATGCCAAGTGATGCAATGGCGATTATTTCTTTTTTTGAAAAGTAAGAAAGCTTGAATTTCATTGCCTTTTTCGTGATTTTATCTCTAAAAATCAAAATCAAGATTATGACAACTTCGCAAAAACTCACAGTTACACTTCCAAGAGAAGCACCGTTCACACCCATTTGAGGGAAACCAAATTCACCTTTTATTAATCCGTAATTTAAAACAACATTAATTATATTGCAAATAAAAACGGAATAAAGCGAAAATTTTGCACGATTTACTCCCTCACACATTCTTTCAAGACCGAAGAATATCAAGATGAATGTCGGCCCAGGAATTAAAATCGCAAGAAACGAAATCACACCCTCGTTTAGACCTTCTTGCTTGTTTATCAATGGCACGAAAAAATCCATTCCAAATGCCAAAATGCAAGATGTTAAAAGCCCAAGTATGGTGCAAAACAAAAGGCTATTTTGAGTCACTTTTGCAGTATTTGAATTTTTGGCAACAGATTCAGAAACAAGTGCAACAACGATACTGCTTGCCCCCATTCCAAACACAAGCAAAATAAAGTAAATTGAAGTTGCCATGCCTGTTATTGCAAGAGCTTGCGTTCCAAGAATTTTACTAACCATTACGTTATCAACGATGCTATACATCGCATGACCTATCCAAGCAAGCAGGGAAGGAACTGCTATTTCTAAAATTTTTTTTATCTCATTATTTTTCATAAAATTCGCATTAATTGGTATGTTTTTAAGTCAACCAATGCGAGCTAAAAAAATTGAAATTCCAGAGCAAAAATCCAAAAAATTAATTGCTTTTTCATAAAATGTTTAAAATTCCATTTAAAATAAGGTTATCATCAAGCCTAAATTCAAAATCAAAATAAGGGGCAAGAACACTGCCATATCCCCCTGTTATAATGATGTTAAAATCACTTTCATATTCCCTTTGAATGGCATTTACACAGCCATTTACCATTCCAGCATATCCATAAAAAATTCCCGCATTAATTGCTTCGCTTGTGCTTTTCCCAACAGGAGAAGAAACATTTTTTAGCGAAACTTTAGGAAGTTTTGATGTACCATTCCTTAAACCTTCAAGCGAAAGGTTAATTCCAGGGAAGATGATGCCCCCTTCGTATTGATTTGCATTAATTCCAACATCAAAAGTGATTGCGGTGCCAAAATCAATTACTAAAATATTTTTCTCACTTCCGAAGGTTTTAAATGCGGAAAATACATTCAAAAGCCTATCTACTCCAACTTCGCTTGGGTTTTTCAAATTTACTTTCAAAGGAACGAACTCAGGCAAAATAAATTTCACAGGCAGTTTGTATATATTTACAAAAAGTTCATTTAAAGCCCTTTCAACTTCAGGAACAACGGAAGCGATTCTTACTTCTTTAATTTCCTTACTTTCAATTTTAAAATAGCCAAAGACCCCTTCTAAAAAGGTTAAAAATTCAAAAGAGGTAGCACTTCTTTCGGTTTTTAAATTGAAAACATTTGCCAAAACACCATTTTTAAAAACACCAAAAGAAATGTTGCTATTTCCTACATCAATTCCTAAAATCATAAAATTTTTAGTTCTTTCTAATAAATGCTACAATAATAAAAAAATAAAATCAAGCTATTTTTTGAAATTGGTGGAGGGAGTAGGATTCGAACCTACGAAGGCCGAAGGCCGATAGATTTACAGTCTATTGCGTTTGACCGCTCCGCAATCCCTCCAGATTGGATATTTTAAAGACATAAGGCACATTTTTTGTTTTGTCAAGTTCTTTTTTCATTTTTTCACAAATTTCTATAAAATAATCTTAAATAGTTCGTAAAAAACAGAATGAATTTAAATTTTTTTACTTAATTGTCTTGACTATTTTAATAAATTATTATATTTATAGTATCACTTAATTATATCTCAATATGAAAAATACTGGAAAAGGGGTAATAAATATATTACACTTCAATGAGGAAGAAAAGAGCATATCTCAAAATTCTACAAAAATATTTCAAGAATTAAAAAAGTGCAATCCCTCTTTAAATTACAATACTATAAAAAAATTAGCAGAACGAGAGGAAGGTTACGAATTAGCAAAATCTATATTATTAATCGGGGCTAAAAGTGTTGAAAAAGGTTCTAATTCTCAAGAAGTTCTTGATTTGGTGAAAATATTTTTTCAAAAGTCCGATGATTATGTGTCCAATGAACAGCTTATGACTAGCAAAGAGAAAAATGAGCTTAAAACAAGCTTTAAGAACTTAAAAAAGATGAATGGGTTTGTATCACCATTAATTAGTCAGATGGGCTTGACAGGAATTGGCGATATTTCAGAAGATTCACAGGAAGAACTTTCTTCTTGTGAAAGCGATAGCGAAGATGAGTATAGATTAAACAGCAATAAAAAACCTTCCGATTTTAGGAATTATTTAAAAAATTCATCAGATAAAGATTTTTACGGCTCTCAATTAGATGAATTCCCTTCAGATAAACCTAATGCAACAGGCATAACACTACACTCTCTTGTGCAAGGGAATTATAATAAATCTATACCGAATGATAAGATTAAAAATGCTCCCACTCCCACTGCCAATCAAAGTTTTAAAAAATAATTATAAAAAAAGCTTGCAAAGTATAATTTCTCAATTTAGAATTATATAAACTTTTTTAAAGTGAGATGAAGGAAGATAAAATCCAATCCATTGTAAAATCAAAAAGAGTGGTTTCAAATGCCCGAACTTGGTATAAAGATAAAGCCTTTGGCATAACGGTACAAAGAAATATTCTGTTGATTATTGCTATAATACTTTTTATTGCGGTCATACTTTCACTTTTGACGATAAAATCAATTGTGGAAAAAAACTCGGTAGAGCCATATGTAATCAAGGTTTCAAAGCAGGAAGAAATCCCCGTTTCAATTGATATAGAATCAATTAAAAGATATGCTTCAGCAAATCAAGGTGTGCTTGAATATTTCCTTCTATATTACATCAATTCAAGGGAGGGCTACAACTTTGAAACATATCAACACGATTACAACAGCGTAATAAGAAGAATGTCAACTGCGCAGGTTTTCAGGGAATTTTGGAATGATGTAAATGCTGTTGACACAGGAATTATCAACACACTTGGAAGAAGGGCGAAGGTTGATGTTGTTATAAAACAGCTTGCACTTGAAGGAAGAAACAATATTGCAGTTATAAGAATTGCAAGAAGGCTTATTCAAGATGGAAGCGTGAGAAAGATAGAGCATTTTAAAATCAAAATGCATTATTTTTTTGATACATCAAATTTGAGCTATAAAGATATTATCCTTAATCCGCTTGGTTTGAAAGTTGATTTTTATGAAGTTGTTGAAGAGAAAGCATTTGTAAATGACGAAACATTTAACAAAATTTTATGAAAAAGTTAATACTTACCTTATTTTTAATTTATTCAATTTCCTTTGGAGCAAAACCTTTTGAACCAGTTGCAATTGATAGTAGAATTAAAACTTTTATATATAGCGAAAATGAAATTTTCAATTTGAAATTTCGTCTTGGCTATCAGTCAATTATTGAATTCAGTCAAGATGAATCAATAGAAACAATCTCACTGGGCGACCCATACCCTTGG
>CAZFPN010000023.1:0-11225 GCA_964521015.1 uncultured Rickettsiales bacterium
GGCAAAATTTGGCAAATATACTGCAATTTATATGCACGATGTCGCTTTTGTTCATATTATGAACTTCAAAAGAAAATTAATTGGATTGCTTGAAAAAAGACACAACACAAAATTCATTTTTTATATAGATAACAACCTAAAAACTGACACTTTCCGCGTTGAGCATAACCATTCAACAGATTTTGGAATTGAAGATAGCTCTTACTCTAAAACATTGACACAAAAAGTGAAAGAGGAAGAAAAGAAGGAAATTCCTGCGAAAAAATCTTTCTTACAAAGACTTTTCGGTTAAAATGTTTTTATTAAAATTAATAAGAATAGTTTGGAGATTCTTTTGTAATCATAACTCCGTGTGGGTGGCTTTCTTTCAGTCCAGCATCGGTAATTCTTACAAATTGACACTTTGCCTGCATTTCTTCTATATTTTTGCTACCAGTGTAACCCATTCCAGACCTTAAACCCCCAACCATCTGGTAAAGAACGGGCACAACTGAACCTTTATAAGGAACTCTCGCTTCAACACCTTCTGGAACAAGCTTTTCCGCGGTGGCTCCAGTTTGGAAGTATCTATCAGCTGAACCAGCAATCATCGCCCCAACAGACCCCATTCCTCTATATTCCTTGTAAGAACTGCCATCAACGACAACAATTTGACCCGGACTTTCGTCAGTTCCAGCAAGCAAACTTCCAAGCATCACGACATCGGCACCCGCCCCTATGGCTTTTGCTATATCGCCAGATGCTTTAATTCCACCATCAGCAATTGCTTTAATTCCAAGCCTTCTTGCCTCTTCACTTGCCTCTAAAATCGCCGAAAGTTGAGGCATGCCTACACCAGCAACTATTCTTGTTGTGCAAATTGAACCAGGACCAATTCCAATTTTAACACAATCTGCCCCTGCATCAGCAAGAGCCTTCACCGCATCCGCCGTTGCCACATTTCCGCCAACAACATCAACAGGCAACTTACCTTTAATTGAACGAACCATATCAAGCACACCCTTTGAATGCCCATGAGCTGTATCAACAATGATTAAATCAACACCCGCCTCAACAAGTGCGAATGCTCTTTCAAGATGTTCCTTGCCCGTTCCAACTGCCCCTGCAACCATCAACCTTCCTTTTTCGTCTTTTGTTGCAATTTGCGAAGAAACCGCCTTGATTGTGTCTTTCGCCGTAATCATTCCTGTGCATTTTTCATTTTCCACTATTATAAGCTTTTCAACTTTATGAGTGTGAAACAGCTTTTTTATTTCTTCTTTACTTGCATTTTTTGGTGCCGTGACAACTTGTTTTGTCATTACACTGGAAACCTTTTGACTTAAGTCTTCTGCAAATTTTATGTCTCTGTTTGTCAAAATTCCAACTAAATTGCCCTCGTTGTTAAGCACAGGAAAGCCAGAAACCCCCTGCTCTTTCATTAATGCAATTGCTTCAAATAAGGTTTTTTCTTGATTGATGCAAATTGGGTCAACCACTATTCCGCTTTCAAATCTTTTGACTTTTTTGACTTCATTTGCTTGTGCCTGAATTGACATATTCTTATGAATACAACCAATTCCACCATTTTGCGCCATTGCAATCGCCATTTTTCCTTCAGTTACAGTATCCATCGCTGATGAAATAATTGGAATATGCAATTTTATATTTTTCGTAATAAATGTTGAAGTTTCCACAAGGGATGGTATAATTTCGGAATAGTTCGGTCTTATAAGAACATCTCCAAACGTAAGGGCAAGTTTAAATTTTTCGTCTCTCATATTATTTTTTGATTTTAGATATTGCTTGTGAAATTTGTCTTTCCGCAACCTCTTCAATTATGTTAATTATTAAATTTTCGTTTTCCTGCATCCATTTTTCTAAAACTTTAGGAATTTCTGCTTTCACAAGCTCGGAAACTCTTTGTTCTTCCACGTGCTTTGTAGGAGTGAGGCTTTTTAGTTTATCATCAAGTATACTTGCGATTTTCAATGCTAGAGAAGATGAAAATTCTTCATTTATACTAACTTCCTGTTTTTTATAATTTGGTATACTTTGCACTTTTTCTTCTTCGTATTGGTATGAACTTTGTTTTGAATATTTTTCTTCCTCTTCCTCAGGGTCTTCATTATATTCTTCTGGTTCTTCTTCGTAATTTTCTTCAGCAGGTGCAAGCTCTTGTTCTTGAGGCTGTTCTTCTTCTAATTCCTCTTCCTCCAGTTCTTCTTCAAATTCTTCTAATTCTAGATTTGGTTTTGAGCCGATTGCATTAATGTTGCTTTCTGGTTCTTCTTCGTAATTTTCTTCAGCAGGTGCAAGCTCTTCTTCTTGAGGCTGTTCTTCTTCTAATTCCTCTTCCTCCAGTTCTTCTTCAAATTCTTCTAATTCTAGATTTGGTTTTGAGCCGATTGCATTAATGTTGCTTTCTGGTTCTTCTTCGTAATTTTCTTCAGCCTGATTATTCATTTGATTTTTGATTTCTTCTAAATTCGCTTGCTCTCTTGCAGTTTGACTTTCTTGATTTTCGGAAAGCATAACTTCATCAAATTCTTCGTCTTCGGGAACTTCTAACTTTTCCGAAGAAAGTTCAACTTTATCGCCTTCTTGCGGATTTGCAAAACCAAGCTTTTCCTGTGCTAATTTTAATTTTTTGCGGATATCTTCAATGATATCATTTGAAGTTTCGTTAGCCATTTGTTATTAAAATGTTTTAATAAAGTTTAAATTGATTTTTCCTAAAGGTCAAGAATTTTTATTGTTTTTTAAAGAACAAATTTGAAAACTTTTTTTAAAAGACAAATTTAAAAACCAAGAATAATTTGCTTGTAGATATTTTTGAGCTTTTTTAAATCTTCAGTAGGAATGGATTCGTCAGTCTTATGTGCCGTTTTGTTTAGCATTCCAATTTCAATTACAGGGGCATAATTTTTGATAAATCTTGCATCACTCGTGCCACCATTTGTACTAAATTTTGGCTCAAAACCGCAAATTTCTTTAACCGCATTGAAAGACAAATTTGAAAGCAAACCTTTTTCTGTCAAAAACGATTCTCCACTTACTTTAACCGCAAGTTTGAAAGGTAAGTTCACATTTTGCTTGATGAGGTCTTCAATTTTTATTTTCAAGCTTTCGCTTGTATGAAGATTGTTAAAGCGTATATTAAAAAAGCAAGATGCAGTTTTTGGAATGACATTTTCCGCCCCATTTTCAGGGGAAAGCTTAACGATTTGCAAGGAAGATGGCTCAAAATTTTCGTTTCCATCGTCAAGTTTGAGGCTTGCAAGCTTTGAAGAAACGGCGAGAAGTTCATGCACTGGATTTTTAGCAAGATAAGGGTAAGCTATATGCCCTTCCACACCTTCAATTAAAAGGTTAAAAGAAATGCTACCCCTTCTGCCAATTTTGATTACATCGCCAAGCTTTTCTTCGCTTGTTGGTTCGCCCACGATTGCACCATCAAGTCTAATGCCTCTTTTTTGAAGCTCTAAAAGCATTTTTCTTGTACCATTAATCGCATTTGCTTCTTCATCGCCCGTAAGCAAGATGGAAATATTTTTTTCTTCCAAATTTAACAGCTTTTCTTCAAGCAATTCTTTCACTGCAAAAACAAAAGATGCTATAGCACACTTCATATCACTTGCCCCCCTACCATACAAAATTCCGTCTTCAATTGTGGGTTCAAAAGGGGGAAACTTCCATAAAAATTCCTTCCCTGCTGGAACAACATCAACATGTCCTGCAAAACAAAGGTTTTTCTTCGTGTTCGCTTTTAAAGATGCATAAAGATTAAGGGTATCTTTCGCATTTTCGTCAATATCGGTGAATTTTTTAACGAAAACTTCCTGAAAGCCAATTTGGGTTAAAATATTTTGTAGAAAATCCATAATGCCATCATCTTCTGGAGTGATGGTTTTAAAGGATAAAAGCTTTATCGCAAGCTCTTCAATTTTCATAGTTTTTCAATAATTTTGCTAGCCTCAAGACCAAAGTGCTTCATTAAATCTTCAGGCTTTCCGCTTTCACCGAAAGTTTCAACACCGAAGAATTTATCGCCTTCTCTTAAATATTTTGCAAAAGAACCCAAAATTCCTGCCTCAATGAAAATTCGTTTTTTGAAATTGAGAATTTGATTTTTATATTCAGCAGGTTGCTTTTCAAAAATTTCAAGACAAGGAATTGAAATAACAGAAGATTTAAGACCTTTTTCTTTTAAAAGTTTTTGCACTTCAAAACATAAAGAAAGCTCAGACCCTGTGCCATAAAGTGCCACCTCCGCCCCTTCTTCTTTGCTTGCAAAATAAGCACCTTTTGCGGTTAAATTTTCTTTTCTTGCTATCGTGCATTCCTTCAATTTTTGACGCGAAAGAGCAACAACGGAGGGAGTTTCTTTTGAATTCATCGCAAGCTCTAAGCATTCTATCGTCTCAATGCCGTCTGCTGGGCGGAAAACTTGCAAATTTGGAATTATTCTAAGCGATGTTAAATGTTCCACAGGTTGGTGAGTTGGTCCATCTTCCCCAAGTGCGATGCTATCGTGTGTGAAAATGTAAATCACGGGCAATTTCATTAAAGATGCAAGACGAATCGGAGGGCGCATATAATCTGCAAAAACAAGAAATGTTGACCCATAAACCTTGAAATTACTGTGGAGCAAAATTCCGTTCATAACTGCCCCCATCGCATGTTCGCGAATGCCATAATGGATGTAATTTCCTGTAAAATCTTCTTTTGTGATGGCTTTTGAAAATTTGCCTTTTGCACCATTGCTTTCAGCTAAATCAGCACTTCCACCAATTAGATTTTTGAATTTTTCTGAAAGTTTTGAAAGAACGAAAGAAGAGTGCTGTCTTGTTGCCTTTTCTTCCCTTTTTGCAAGGAATTCTTCTTTAATTTCCGCAAAGTAGGTTGAAATTTCTTTTTCAGAAAATTCTTCAAATTTGGTTTCTTTATTTAAAGCCTTCCATTCGGATTCTTTTTTGCCAATTTCTAAAGCAAGCTCTCTCCACAGCTTTAAAGCTTCTTCTTTAATGAAAAATGGCTCTCCTTCAAGCCCTAAAGCCTTTTTAACAAGTGCGACCTCTTCCTTTCCTAATGGCGCACCATGAGATTTTTCGCTACCTTCTTTGTTTGGGCTTGCAAAACCAATTTTTGTTTCAAAAATGATGATTGAAGGTTTGCCGTTATTCGTGCCAGTTGCAAGAGTTAAAGCTGATTCTATTTCCTTAAAATTATGACCGTTTGCCTCAAAAACATTGAAGCCAATTGAGGTAAATCTTTTGACAAAATCAGTGCTTTCGGCAAGTGATAGCTTTCCGTCAATAGTGATGTTGTTTTTATCGTAAAGATAGATAAGGTTCGAAAGCCCTAAATGACCAGCTAGAGCCATAGATTCGTGAGCAACACCTTCCATTAAACATCCGTCCCCTGTTAAAACGAATGTCTTGTGATTGATGGCTTTTTCTCCCAGTCTTTTCCTTAAAATTTGTTCTGCGATTGCCATTCCAACACCGTTTGCAATTCCTTGACCTAAAGGCCCTGTTGTAACTTCTGTTGCATCTAAAAAGCCATATTCTGGGTGTCCTGCTGTTTTTGAATGCAGTTGACGAAAGTTTTTTAAGTCATCAAGGGAAATATCTTTGTATCCAAGCATATGAAACAAGGCATAAAGCACAGCGGATGCATGTCCCACCGAAAGAACGAACCTATCACGATTAATCCACTTTGGGTTTTCAGGGTTGAAACGAACAAATTTTGTGAACAAAACAGCCAAGACATCAGCAATTCCCAGAGGAGTTCCGGGGTGACCAGAGCCAGCCTTTTCAACCATATCAATTGATAGAGTTCTTAATGTGTTTGCAAGCAACTTCAGGCTTTCTTCGGGTATGCTTTTAAATGTCGCATATGGCATAAAAAAAAGTATAATTTTCTCTTGTTATATAAAAAAATATGTATTATATTATTTTATAAATCAAGCATTTTTTGTAAGTTTTAATAAATATGGCAACTTTTTCGCACTTTTTTAACGAGGAAATCTTTACAACTCACGATATTAGGGGAATTTTTAATAAAGATATTAATAAAAAAGATGCTTTCTATATAGGTGTTGCTTTTGGAAATTTTTTAAACAAAAGAAGAACATTGGTGAAGAAGTTTTTTGGCTTTTTAATAGGGGAAAAACCGAAAGTAGTTATTGGGATGGATGCAAGGGAAAGCACAAATTTGCTTGCGGAAGAATTTATTAAAGGGCTTGTTGTTTGTGGTGTGAATGTAGTGAATGTGGCTGATATTCCAGTGCCAACGGTTTTTTATTCTGTTAGTCATTTTGATTGCGAAGCTGGAGTTTCAATCTCAGGTTTTTCCGTTGGGGAAGATATGATAACCATTAAATTCGTGCTAAATGATGAAAGGCTGACTGGCGAACAAATCAAGGAATTTTGCTCTATTCTTGAGGAAGGTCTTTTTATTTCTAAAATTGAAAGAGGTGTGATTAATGAAATTGAAATTCTTGAAACTTACATCACCGAAGTGTTAAGCATTTTGAAATTTAGCCCTCAAAATAAATTGCGCGTAGGGGTGGATTGCCTTAACGGAACAACAGGAAATGTGCTAATAAAAATGTTTAAACGCCTTCCGTTTAGAATGTTCCTTAAAAACGAACAATATGACGAAGAAATGGATATAAGGCAAAACCCATTGCTTGAAGAAAATATAAAATCTTTAGGTGCTTTTATTCAAGAAAAAGGGCTTGACATCGCCTTTAGTTTGGATGGAGACGGGGGGCAGCTTATCGCTTTAACAAAAGAAGGAAATGTTCTTAAAGGGGACGAGCTTTTTTATATAATCGCACGAAATTACCTGCAAAATTCACCTAAAAATAAAAAGGTCGTTCTTGATTTAGCCTCAAGCATTGAAATTGAAAAAAAGATATTAGAACTTGGTGGAAAACCAATTTTCGCATCAACTGGGCAGTCAAGTGTTAGGGAAAAAATGCTAAAATCAGGTGCAAAATTAGGGGTTGAAGCAAAAGGACACATCTACATCAAAGACGGCTTTTATGGTTATGATGACGGAATTTTTGCCATACTGAAAATCATTTCCATTCTTTCTTTTGAAGAAAAAACAATTTCCGAAATTCTAAACGAAATGCCATTTACTTTTGAAACCAGTGAAATTAGAATTAAGACAATGTATGAAGACGAAAAATATGCCGAAATCCAAACCTTCTTAAAAGAAAAAATCGTAGTAGATAAAATTATGGAAGAAGGGGGAATGAAGTTCATTTTCGCAGAAGAAACGGCCAGCATAATGATTAGAGTTTGCAATACGGAAGATGCAATTTCCTTCAAAGCAGAAGCTCGCAATATTGAAGATTTTATGTTTTTAGAAAAACTTCTTGAAGAAATAAAGCAGAAGTTCTTTTAATTTTAAGTGCATCAAACTAAATAATGCCAAAGTTTTATAAATCAGGGATTATTATAAGTGAAATCTTTTGAAACTTCTATCTAAATAATTTCATAAATTTGCAAAGCACTAAAAAACAATTATCACAAATATATTCTTGCCTCTGCGTTAGAAGACTTCAGGCTTCCTACTTCTGTTTTAATTTCTTTTGCAAGAATTGAATGATTAATTTCTGTGAATATACCGAAATTTTTATTTAAAGAATATTCATGACCTATTCCAAATATGTAACTTAGTTTATTGTTATATTTTTTACTAAAGTTATTATATTTAATTTCATAATTCTTTAATTCACCCCCTAATGTTAAGTATATTAAATGAGATTTATCTAAATTATAACCAAGTTTTTCTGTTAAGTAAATTGTGGAAGAAGATTTAAGCATTAATTCACCTTCTTTACCTTTACCTATTTTATTACTTCCTATTTTAGTTCCAAGCTCTGTTAAGAAAGAAAATTTATTTGAAGAATTAGGATGTTTTTGCGAAAAAAAAAGATTTTTTCAAAAAATGCAAAAAAAAGCTTGAAAAATATTTTTTTATGTGAATAATGTAAAGGTGAAGATATTATATTTTAATAAAAAAGGCTATAGTAATTATGAATACAGAAGCAAAAACAACAAGCGTAACAGCACAAAATGCAGGTTATTTAGCGAATTTTACGATTGAGGATTTATTCCAAAGGAACATCCACTATGGACATGTAAAAAATTTATGGAATCCTAAAATGGCACCATATATTCATTCTGTGAAGAATAATGTTCATATCATCAATCTTGCAAAAACATATGAGGCACTTTCAACCGCTAAATCTGAGCTTTATAAAGCAGGATTAAGTCATAAAAGGGTTTTATTTGTTGGAACGAAACCACAAATTTCAAAGTATGTAAAGCAATATGCAATTGAATGCGGGCAATATTATGTCAACCATAAATGGCTTGGGGGAATGCTTACAAATTGGAAGGTGATTAACACACTTGTAAAAACACTTCAAAAATACGAAAAAATGGTTCAAAAAAATTCTTCCGAATATACAAAAAAAGAGCTTTTCCTTATTACTAAAAAAATTGAAAAGCTTGAAAAATCAATCGGTGGAATAAAAGATTTACCAGCAAAGCCTGATATTCTCTTCGTAATTGATACAGAGTTAGAAAAAATGGCGATTAAAGAAGCAAATAAACTTGGGATTAAAGTAATTGCCGTTGTTGACACAAATTCTAACCCTGAAGGTGTTGATATCGTAATTCCTGGAAATGACGATTCAATTAAAGCTATTGAATTTTACTTAAGTCAAGCTTCTGAAAGTGTTTTAGCTGGAATTAAGAAAGGTCTTCTTTCTTCTGGTGTGCAAAAACCTGCTGAAAAAAAGCCACAAAACAAAGAAAAGAAAGCTTAACCTTTCTTTTTTAATGCCATATAATTTCCAATAATTATCAAAGTTATTCCAATTATTGTTGAAAGCATTACTGTATAATTTTCAAATATACTAGAAACAAAAATAGCAACAACGGGAGTGATAAGATTGATGTAAGATGTATTCACTGCACCAATTCTTTGGGTTAAAATCATCATAAACAAAAGCCCCATTCCGCTTACAACAAGGTAGATATAAGATAAAGCAAAGGCTGAAGAAAAATCAGGAATTAGGTTTATTTTTGTCCCTGTGAAAATATGGTGCAAAACTCCTGCAATAAATGTAATAAAAATTCCACACAAGGAAACATAAAAAGAAGAAGCGATTGACTGAAGTGAAACCCCTTTCCCTTTTCTTTCGTAAAAAAGCAATCCTGATGAATAAAGAAGAGTGCCGAGAATAGCAAAAATTAGACCAATTTTTAAGTCCTTACTTGCGGAAATTGAAGTCAGTTTTTGAAGCATTACAAAAAAAAGCCCTAAAATTCCTATAAAAGCAGAAAATAGAATATGTTTAATTTTATTCGTGAATGCAAAAACATATTTCATCATCGCAATTACAACGATTGAAAAAGAAAAGACGATTGCGGAAATTGATGTTATCATAAAATCAGCCGCATAATAAAACATTATAAAATTCAAACTTCCACAACAAAAAGAGTATGGCAAGAGAATTTTAATATCTGAAATTTTCAGTTTTATGCTTTGTTTGAAAATTTTTGTAAAAAAAAACATCATTATTGAAACCCCGATAAATCTGTAAGATACTGCAATTTCTGGCAAAATTCCTGCATTGATTTGATATTTTCCCATAATCCATGTAAATCCCCATAAAAAACAGGTTGCAAAAAATATTATTGGTGTTGTTTTTTGTGTCATTTTTTAAATAATTTTTTTCTCATTTTCCATAAAGCGATGCAAAACAAAAAAAACAAAGCAACAAAAATAACTTCCAATAATGTGATTGAAGCTATTTTTAAGTATGTAATTTTAATTAATTTTGCCGAAAGAATTGCGAAGTAGGCTCCTAAAAAGTAGACCATTAAAACACCTAAAATCCCCACAACAGAACCGACTAAAGCAAGAAATCCGTCCTTAAACAAAAGCCCTAAACAAGCAAGAAAAATGCCAACGGCAGGAATGAAGTTTGTCCCCGGCAGTGGTATTAAAATGCAAATAGAAAAGATGAAAAACAAAAAACCATAAAAAGGTGCGAGTGGATTGATTGTTAAAATCGCAAACCTATTTGGTTTAATAATTTTTGAAATAAATTTAAAAACCCCTAGAGATTTTGAGATGATAAGTCTTATTAAGTCTAGCTTTATTCTATATTCCTTCACGAATTTCGGAAGCATAATGGTTTTCTTCGCAAGCATCATTTGAAAAGAAAGCAAAAAAATTGGCAAGCCACAAATACTTGGAAATCCTGGTGGGTAAGGCAACGGAAGTGCCACAGGAAAAGCAAAAACCAAGATAACAAAGTAAAATACTCCAACAGAAACAAGGCTTGTGATTTCACTAACGCTAACAGTACCATTAATCTGCTTTGGTAAAAGGCTGATTGATGTCCATCTTGAGACTTTAACAAGGTAATCTTTTGCTCTCTTGAGTTTTTTTTGCTTTAAAAATTCCTTACTATTCATATTTTATTTAAAAGAGCTTTTTGGTTCTTCCTTATTAGTTTCTTCCTTTTCTCTTTCAAGCAGAATATCTTTTTCTATCTTTTCCCCAGCGAGGACTTTTCTAATTTCCTCCCCTGAAAGTGTTTCGTATTTAAGCAGTGCTTGAGCCAAAATTTCAAGCTCGCCCGCATGTTCGGTTAAGATTTTCTTTGCCCTTTCAAGTGCCTCAATAACAAGCCTTTTAATTTCGCCTTCAACAACTTTGTTAAGCTCTTCACTTGAAATTTCTTTTATGTAAGGATTATGCTCATTTCCGTGATAAACGGGACCCACTTTATCGCTCATTCCCCATTCCTTCACCATCGCTGATGCAAGTGCCGTTACCTGCCTAATATCGCTCATTGCACCACTTGTTACTTTGTCATATCCAAAGATAAGCTCTTCAGCCGCCCTTCCCCCCATTGCAACCGTTAAATCTGCCATCATATTTTCACGTGTCATAGAAAATTTGTCTTCTAGTGGAAAGCGCATAACAACACCTAAAGCCCGCCCTCTAGGTAAAATTGTTGCTTTATGAATAGGGTCAGAGCCTTTGGAATATATAGAACAAATTGCATGCCCACCCTCGTGATAGGCTGTTAATTTCTTTTCTTCTTCCTTCATTACAATTCCTTTTTTCTCTATTCCAAGAAGGATTTTATCTTTCGCAAGCTCAAAATCTTCCATTGTTACAATGTGTTTATTCGCTCTTCC
>CAZFPN010000024.1:0-10703 GCA_964521015.1 uncultured Rickettsiales bacterium
AACGGAGCAAAATTTCCGATAACTTGTGAACAGAACGGATTTTTAAACTCTGAAAGTCCCAAATGTTTCAAAGTAAATGAAGCTTGCCCTATGTATTCTGATAATGATAATAATAAAAAGGTGCCAAGTGGAACAACGTTAAGCTGTAATGGCAAGTACGGTCTTACAATTTTATCTTGTAACAATGCTTCTTGGGTTGGAAGAGTGGGTGTGGAAAATGTTGTTTTATGCAATGATGAATGCTTTAAAGGATGTCAAGAATCAATTGCAACTTTAACATTTGATTATCAAAATATAAACGAAGCATTAGTCAATTTTATTGACGAAGTTGAGCTTTCTGTCGAAGAGTATGTTAATCTTTGTAAGCAAAATCCAGAATTAGAAGAATGTAAGCAAGAATTACCAACTTGTAAATTCCAAAATATAGAATATTCATTTGGAACACAAATCACATTGAAATGTAATTTAAAGGAAAATTCGGAACCAACTTATCAATGTATGGAAGGCTGGGTCAATTCTTTAGATAATATCTTTAGCGAAAAATTTCCAATTGAAGAATGCGGTTTATCTTCAACGATAACCAAAATACAAGCACCACAAAATTCTTCTAGAAGTGTCGAAAAGCAACCTAGTAATGGAAATGCCATTCAAGAATATAAAATACAAAAATTGAAAAGTAGATAAAAAAATTCTTGCATAATAAGATATGCAGTTTTTCTTTTCTTGGACTTCAAATCGTAATTTGACGAGGTGTTTTAAAGTCGTATTTAGGAAAGCAAATCTTCCTGCATTTCATTTGGAATTTCAAGCCCTAAAAGTTTTAATATCGTTGGAGCAATGTTTGCAAGACTTCCGTTTTTTATGTCTTTTCTTTCCTTTGAAATTAAAAATAAAGGCACAGGAAGGGTTGTGTGCTGTGTGTGCATAATTCCGTTTTCATCAAGCATTTGCTCTAAATTTCCGTGGTCTGCGGTTATCAGCATGCAGTATTCATTTTTAAGGCAAACTTCTTCCATTTTCCCAAGAAATTCGTCAATTCGTTCGCAGGCTTTTTTCGCTGCTTCAAAATTTCCTGTGTGACCCACCATATCCCCGTTTGCGATGTTGCAAGCCACAAATTCCGTTTCACCTTTCCCTAAAACTTCAAGCAATTTTGCTTCCACCTCAGGAAGGGACATTTCTGGCTTTAAATCGTAAGTTTGCACTTTAGGAGAAGGCACAATCAACCTTTCTTCCCCTTTTAGCACTTCTTCCCTGCCTCCGTTGAAAAAGAAGGTTATATGGGCATATTTTTCGGTTTCTGCTATTCTAAATTGCCTCATTCCAGCATTTGAAATTACTTCGCCAAGGGTGTTTGTTAAATCTTGCTTTTTAAACAATGGTTTGGCAAGTTTGGAAAGTTCGTCCGAATAGTGCATCATCGTGAAAACCTTTTTAAATAAGCAGTTATCTAAAATTACTTGAGCGCCCTGCCTTGCCCTATCTGCCCTGAAGTTCGCAAAAAGCAGAATGTCGTTTTTGCTTGCTCCTTTGTAATTTCCAATGACACAAGGCTTGATGAATTCATCGTTTTCACCATTCAAGTAAGCATTTTTAACCGCTTTTTCAAGGCTTTCAAATCTTTCACCCTCGCCTTTTAAAATAAGATTAATACCTGCCTCCGTTCTTTCAAATTTTTTGTCTCTATCCATCGTAAAAAATCTTCCACAAAGGGTTGCGATTTCAACATTTTCTGCAAATCCGCCTTCAAAGGAAGTTAATTTTTCAAGGAAATCTTGAGGGGGGACATCCCTTCCATCAGAAATCGCATGAATGAAGACTTTTACCTCTTGTTTTGCAAAAAAATTCGCAATTTCGTGAATGTGAAAAAGATGAGAATGCACCCCACCTTCAGAACAAAGCCCGAGCAGATGCAGGGCTCCCCCCGTTTCCTTCAAAGTTTTTAGCATTTCAAGAATTTCCTGCTTTTCCCATATTTTGCCTGTTTCTATCGCATTTGAAATTAGCGGTAAATCTTGCATTAAAACCCTGCCACTTCCAATTGTGATATGCCCCACTTCAGAATTCCCCATTTGACCTTCAGGAAGACCCACACTAAGCCCAGAAGTTTGAAGTTCGCTAACGGGATATTCCCTTAAAAACCTTTTTATATTTGGAATTTTAGACCTAAAAACCGCATTGTATTTATAATTTTCATCCCCTAAACCGAAGCCATCCAAAATGCAAAGAAAAACTTTTTTCATAAAATATTCATCAATAATTTGAAGGTTAAAATAATTTGATTGAAAAATCAAGATAATTCGTTTATTTGAATGATGTTTTCTTTACAGGAATAAAAAAATGTTCCATCGGCTTTTTGCCTTAAACAACGGGAACAAACACCTGAAAGCATGCAATTCATTTCGGGAAATAGAAAGATAAAATCGTGAGGTTTGCAAAGGTGTTTAGTTGAATTTATATTTTTCACATAGAAAAGAGAGCAATTGTTTTTATACTCATAATTACTAATATGAAACGCCCCTGCAAGCCCCACAAAGTCTTCGTCATCTGTGAAAACTTTATCAAATTTATATTTGCAAGAACTTGACTTGGTAAGCAAAATTTTACAATTTTTTGTTAATTTTTTCGTGCCATCGCCAACAGGTTTTATGTAAAAAATCAACGATTGTGACGTCCATTCAAAAAGTGTCAGGGGAATTGTGTGGCAATCTTCTTCTAAAATTTGCAATTTGTAGACATCAAAAACATTTAAGCTTTCAGGCATTATGCTTGGCATAATTTCAAGCCTGATAAGGTTTTTATGGTTTGAGATTGAAAGAATTTCGTCCCGTGAAATCGCTATTTCCTGCTTTTTGACAATTCCGTGAAGAAGGTTGAAAATTTCATCTTTTTTGTTCTTTACCGAAGCAAGAGCCTTAACAACACTGCCTTCATAGTTTTTGTCTAAATCACCCATTATGCTAAAAAAGGAAGTGTCTTCAAAGTTTTCTTCCGCGATAGGGTTTAGATTTGGGCTTGTTCCAAGGGCAAAAACGAGGCTACCAAAGGGGAAGACTTCTTCTTTTTGTGTGATTTTATTGTAAAAAAGAGCAAAATCGCCGTATATTTTGCAAAATTCTCTTTCTTCAAAGGCTTTTACATCGCTTGCAAGGACATCTTCAAGTTCAAGCTCATTCCCCTTAAAAGCACGAGAGTTTTCAAACTTTCCCCTGCTAAAAAGCAATGTTTCAAGACCTCTTTTTTTTGCAAGAAGACAGACATCCATCGCAGTAAGCCCTGAACCGACAACCAAAACAGGAGATTTGACATTTTTTTCTTGCCATTCTTTTTCAAGGTGCATTGACATCAAAAAGTTTGATGCAGTAAAAACCCCCTTCCTGACTTCAAAATTTTTAGGAAGATTTGGCATTCCCGCCCCAATGCACATAAAAACATGTATAAAACCTTGATTTTTAGCCCATTTAAAGGTTATATCGGTGCCGAATTTTTTGCCTCCTAAAATTTCAAATCCCGCCATTCTTTCAAGCAAAATCTGTGTTAAAGCAAGCAGGTTTTTGTTCCACCTTTCTGTAATGCCGTATTCCATCACACCCCCAAAACCTTTGATTTTACGAGAAATTTGATTAATGTTTTCAATTAAACCTTCGTGATTAATTCTTGCAAGTTTTAAGCCGTCTATCATCAGCACATCAAACCCTTCTTTTAAGCTATAATAGGACGAAAGAATGCCACTTGGCCCCGCCCCACATACAAGAATTTTTTTGCCATTTCGCTCATTTGGAAGGAAATTTTTTGTCAAAAGCGGATTCCATTGTGTCAGCAAAAAGTAAAATTCAAAACCGAAAGGCAGATTTAGAACATCAAGCAAAATTTGTGTTTCAACAGAAGGCACATCAACAGGAGTTTGCTTTTGGAAAATGCAGGCTTTTTTACAGTCGTTGCAAATTCTGTGACCTGTTAAAATGCAAAGGGGGTTATCTATCATCATCACCGCAAGAGGAGCGAAAATCAAGCCTTTTGACTTAAGCAGATTCATTTCCGAAATTTTCTGGTCAAGAGGACAACCTTTGGTGTGCGAAAAGGGGTTTTCTGTCCTGCAATAGTCCCTTTTTTGCTTGTGGCAGTGAATACAGTAATTTGCCATCCAAAAATTTTCGTCTTCAGTCAGGAAAAATTCGCCTTCACCTTCGTAAATCGCCCGCCCTTCTTCCGTGATTTTAAATGGTTTTGTGATTGGTTTTGGCAAATTAAAAGTTGTTTGACCTTTGTGCCAAGCCTTTCCTTCTTCCGTAAAAAGCACAAACCTTGCATAATGCTTCAATTCTTCTTCATTTTCACCACTCAGGACTTTTAAGACAAATTCTTCTTCCGTCATTTTCGTTGGAATTTCCCCTTCAAAATGCTTGAAATGAGCGAATACTTTGCGTTGCACGAAATTCTTTTTCACGAAAACTTTTTGCTCCATTTTTGTCAACCTTTCTTTATAAAAACGAATGTCAACATTGAAATAGTCAATCAAAAAATCTTCTAAAACTTGCGAAATTTGGAATATTTCAACAGAAGAAATGGGGAAAGATGTTCTGCGTTTTTCCAGCAGTTTTTCCAGCAAATTCGTTCCACTTGAGCCTAAAAACGAAAGAAAGGCATCGTCCAGTGCTTTTAATTCGTATTTCCGCATGTTGTTTTCATTTCATTGTAGATTTTTTCAAAACCTAAAATTTCATACTCGTCAACGGAATAGGTGTTATCGTTCCCTTCGCCCCTAACAAGCAGTCTTTTTCCTGTTTTTATGGCATTGATGATTTTGAAATCAGTTTCCGCATCTTCCGCAAAGGCATAGCTTTCAAATGGGGAAATTTCAAATTGCTTACCATCCACGCTTAAAAAGACTTTTGTCCCTGTTTTGAGTGTGTAATTAAAGAAAATGCTAACTCTTTGCTTGTAAGGGCTAAAATAATGCACCATAAGGTAAGCTTTTAGCTGTTCGCCTTCTTTTAAAACGAGGTTTCCTATTCTTCTTTTGGCATAAATAACGGAATAGCACATTTTTTGCCCCTTTGGGTTTGCGGTTAGCATTGTCCATTCTTGATTGCTTGTAACGACAGATTTTTTAAAAGGTTCTGCAGGTTTTTCCTTCGTCTGCTTTGGTTGTTGTTTCGGCTTTTTTGGGATTCCACTTTGGATGATGTTAGGGTCTATAATTTCTTCCCTTTTGACATTCGGTTTGTTTGCATTAAGGAATTTGTCAAAATCGTCCTCAAAAGCAAATGCACTTATATTAAACAAAATACAAAAAATAAAAAATAATTTAAACACTTGATATTTTAAAAATATGCTATATTTTAGTAATAAATAAACTAAACAATAAGTCAATTATAATTTTTAAAAATATGAAAATTACTGAAAATGTTAAGAATATACTTTCTCATTATTCAAGCGAAAACCCTTCTGTGAAAGCGAATCTTTATAGAATGTTAATGCAAGGAAAACTCGCAGGGACAGGAAAAATGGTTATTTTGCCAGTCGACCAAGGCTTTGAACACGGCCCAGAAAGAAGTTTTGGTATCAATCCTTCCGCATTTGACCCTCACTATCACTTCAAATTAGCAATTGATGCAGAACTAAATGCATTCGCGGCTCCCCTTGGGCTTCTTTCTTGTGGTGCTAGTGATTTCGCAGGGCAAATTCCTTTGATATTAAAAATGAATAGCAACAACCTTTTAATGAGCGAAGAAATGAACACAAATCAAGCAATTACCGCAAGTGTTGATGATGCAGTTCGTCTTGGTTGTGTCGCAATTGGCTTTACAATTTACCCTTCCTCTGATTTTTCCTTTGAAATGTATGAAGAAATTTCCGCAATGATAGAAGAGGCAAAAAACAAGGGCTTGCCAACGGTTATTTGGTCTTACCCGCGTGGTGGAAACCTTCCAAAAGAACATGAAACTTCAGTTGATGTAATTTCATATGGGGCACATATTGCTTGCCTTTTAGGGGCACACATTGTGAAGGTTAAACCACCTAAAGCATCAGTTTTTGACAAAAAAACAAAAGAAAGCTACGAAAAAAACGGAACAAAGTTTGAAACACTTTCTCAAAGAGTGGAAATCGTGAAAAAAGCTTGTTTTGACGGAAAAAGAATCGTGATTTTTTCTGGCGGAGAAGCAAAAGACGATGCAGGTGTTTTAAGTGAAGTTAGAGAAATCGCAAAAGGCGGAGGATTTGGCTCAATAATGGGAAGAAATGCCTTCCAAAGAAAACGTGAAGATGCTCTAAAATTGCTTTCTGAGGTGATTAATGTATTCAAAGGCTAATTTTATTTTTGCATATAACTTTCAACGGAAGAATGGATGATAATTTCCTTGTTTGTATCAAGGTTTAACAAAATCGCAAAGCAAATAAGGTTTGAAATCAAGAAGCTTCCTCCATATGAAATTAAAGGCAGTGGGTTGCCAACAACGGGAATAAGCCCTGATGTCATTGCAAGGTTAATCACGATGTGTACGAACATTAAAAATGTAATTCCGCCAGATGCAAGCCTTATGAAGTGGCTTTCGCTTTTAATTGCAATTGAAAACCCAAAATAAAGAAGATAACTGTAAAGTATTATCAACAAAACTGACCCAAAAAACCCAAATTGTTCCGCAAAAACGGTGAAAGCGAAGTCTGTGTGGCTTTCAGGAAGAAAATCAAGAACACCTTGCGTGCCTTCAAAAACACCCTCCGCTACCTATTGCAATTTTTGCTTGAGTTATGTTATAGCCAGTTCCAAGTTCGTCTTCTTCTGGGTTTAAAAATGTCATAACCCTCTTTTTTTGATAGTCGTGCAACTTTCCCCAAATTACGGGTATCATAAAAATGCATACAAGAAAAGCGATGATGAAATATCTAAACCTTAAGCCAGCAAAGAAAATCACAGAAACACCAATCATGGTAATGGTTAGGGAAGTTCCCAAATCTGGCTGTTTTAATACGAGTGCGACTTGCGAAAATATAAATGCGAAAGGAATTAAAGCGCTTTTCAGATATTCCGCTTGCGATTCCTTTAGAAAATGATAATATCTTGCGATTATCAAAACTGTGATAATTTTAGAAATTTCTGAAGGCTGAAAGCGAATTATCTTAAGGTCTATCCACCTTCTTGCACCCATAAATACATCCCCTACTGCAAAAATAGAAATTAGCATTAAAAGAGAAAATGCAAATGCTAAAGGGGCAAGTTTAATGAAATATCGTGGATTAAGGCAAGCTATAAGCAGAAAAATTGGTATGAACCCAATCAAGTAAAAAATTTGCTTAAATGAATGCACGGGGCTTATTGTGAACAAATTGATACAACCTAAGACGAAAATTGCAAAAAAAACAAAAATCGCCATCAAATTAAACTTTTTTACATTAAAAAAGTAAAAGAGCTTGTTTGAAATACCTTTTTCTGCTTTGTTTAAGGTAGACTCGGCTCTAAATATCTTAGTACCTTCGTATCTTTTTGCCATAAAGTGCAATTATTAAAAACATTTATAGCAGTTAAAGTGAAAAAGTTAAAGCTTTTTAGCAAAGACAAAATTATTTTGCCACTTCGCTCACTTTAACAGCTTCTTCTGCTAAAACCTTATTTAATGCAATTGAAAGCTTCATTTTTGCCACAACACCATTATAAAGAGTGGTAGAAAATTCGTAAATTCCGTAGTTTCTAATTCTATTTGAAATGACGATTTGCCCTTTATTAAATTCAAAACCTTGTTGTTTAAATTGTAAATTAAGCTCATTCGCAACTTCAATAGGGTTGATAACTGCATAGAAATTTCCTGCATCGTTCACTTGTTTTTCCATCAATAATGCTTTACCATTAATTGCATTTTTAATATTTTCAGCAAGTTCTTTAGATTTTTTGTGTTCTTCCAAAAACTGTGCTTTTTTTGTTTCAAAAGCTTTTAAATTTTGCTCATCCGCAAATAAAGCAAAACCTTGAGGTATCAAAAAATTAAAAGCATAACCAGCTTTAACTTCAACCACATCGCCCGGAATTCCAAGCTTTAAAACTGCCTTTTGTAGTACAACTTTCATAAAAATAATCAAATAAATAAGTAAATATAGAGTGAAAAGATAATTTGTCAAGTCCTATTTTTGCAAAATCGTAAAATTTAATTTTCCAAACATAAAAGACCGCTTAATTTTAAATTTTTTGGCATTTGCAATTTCCAAAATTCCTTCTTCTGCAAAACAATTTTTGCCATCTTGACCGATGAAAATTGGTGCCGTGCAAACCAAAAGTTCATTGATGGCATCTTCCTTTATCGCTTTGGTGATAACCCCTGCACCACCCTCAATTAACAAATGATTGACCCCAAATTCTTTATAAAGAAGTGGTAAAATTTCACTAAAATTACCCTTCACAACTTGAAAACCTTCAATATTTTGAAGCGAATTTGAAAGCACAAATCTTTGAGGTGAAAACTTTTCAAGCCCTAAAGCCCTGCAATTTAATAATGGTAAGTCTTTTCTGTAGGTTTCGCCGCCCACTAAAATGCCTTCATATTTATGGCGCAAAAAATTCGTAAATTCTCTTGATTTTGGGTCGCTTATCCATTTACTCGCCCCTGTCTTTGTTGCGATTTTGCCATCCTGACTACACACAATTTTACCCGTCACGAAAGGGCATTTGAAAGATTTTGCAAACAAATAAGGCTTATAAAATTCCTTTATATCATCACCCAAAACCCCGTCACAGACTTCTATTCCTGCGATTTTAAGCGAATCAAGTCCGTTTCCTTGAACTCTTTTATCTTCGTCTTTCACACCGACAAAAACCCTTTTAATTCCAGCATTAATAATGGCTTGAGTGCAAGGCGGAGTTTTGCCAAAATGGTTGCAAGGCTCTAAAGTTACGAATAAATCTGCCCCTGAAAAATCAATTGGCATTGAAAGTGCGATGTTTTCAGCATGAGGTCTGCCCCCAATTTCGGTCGTTCCTGAAGATAAAATAAAGCCGTTTTTCACAACAACACAGCCGACCGAAGGGTTTGAGTTTGTCATTCCTTCGTGTTTTTTTGCACGGATGAAGACAACTTGCATGTATTTTTCTGCCTATATCACTCCCTGCATGACTTAAAATTTATTGTTTTCTACTGCCTGGCTTAACCCAAGGAATTGAAGCAAGATGAGGCGGAAGTTCTTCTGGTTTGTAAGTTTTTATATCCATTTTTAAAACGGAAACCAAAGGTAATTTGAAGTCGTTTTCTTCGCTTCTTCTATCAATCACACTGGCACAACCAATTATAACAGCACCCATTTCTTCAACCACCTTACCTGCTTCAAGGCTTGATTTTCCTGTTGTCACGACATCTTCCACAAGTAAAATGCGCTCACCTTTTTTAACTTCAAACCCACGGCGAAGTGTGAAAACATTATCAACTCTTTCAACGAAAATATTCCTGCATAACAGCTGTCTTGCAAGCTCATAACCACACAAAATTCCCCCCATAGCCGGAGAAAGAATTGCATCGAAAGAATCTCTTTTAAACTTTTGCAAGACTTTTTCCGCCAAAACCTCAATCACTTTCATTGAAAGAAAAGGGTCTTCAAAAATTTTCGCACACTGGACATATCTTTCGCTGTGAAGACCAGAAGAAAGTTTGAAGTGTCCATTTAATATAACATTTTTCTTTTCAAGTAAAGAAAGTATTTCCTCTTCTTTTTGCATTTTTAAATTATTATATTCTTTTTAGCTAGATTAATCTTGAAAAATTATTTGTCAAATCTTTTTTCCATTTTTAAACAAAATATTTGATTGCAATAAAAATCTAACAATTATTTAACATTTTTACTTGATTTTTTATTTTTAAGCATTTAGAATATAAATGATGTTTGCTATTTTTATATTTAGAGGTGTGAAATTTTTAGCCATATTTTTTTTCTTTTTTGGAATATTTGTGAATTCTGCTTACTCCGCAGAAACATATTCGGATTCTAACCCCGATTTTGTACCTTCTTACTTAGAGCCTGCCTGTTCTCTTTTCGGAATTCCAGACGAAAATGGCAAGATACTGAAACTTTCGTCTAAATATGTAAGACCGATGTCTTCGCGTATTATTGAATGTATAGATGGCACTCTTTCTAATTTATTCATCAAACCTGATGCAAAAACTCAGTTCACATTGTTTCAGGTTTTTCAGTCTGTTGTTAAGCCAATGGTGATTTTGGTTCTAATTTTATATGTCGCATTTAATGGGTACTTAATTGCAACAGGGCAACTTTTAAAGCAAAATCCAAAGCAAGAAATTCTGATGTTTATATTGAAATTTATTTTTGTATTTTACTTTGCGATTGGTGATGCATGGAAAGATTTTTTCTTTGTGGCACTTCGTTCAATTTCTTCAACCCTTGGGGGAATTATGATTGAAGCTGGTGTTAACACTGTTAGTGATGGTTGCATTTTTACAGGTTACGGAGCAACCCCTTACCCAGTTGGAAAAGAATATATAGCAATTTTTGATACACTTGATTGTAAATTTGGCAATTACATTGGTTGGTTTACTGGGAGAAAGTTTCCAATTTTAGTGCCTATAGCATTTGTAATGTTCTTCTTGGGTTTTGTTGGCTCCATTTTGTTTTCAATTTGCTTTACTTTAGTGGTTCAAATTGTAACTTTTGCATTTAGAATATGCAATTTATATTTACTATCAATAATAATGTTGACAATCTTA
>CAZFPN010000025.1:0-5979 GCA_964521015.1 uncultured Rickettsiales bacterium
GCACCATCGCCCCGCCGTTGACTTCTGGAAATTGTGAAAAGGTCGCATTTTCGTGTGCGATGATTTCGCCTTTTTGAAAGCTTTTCACGGGCTTTTTTGTCCATTCTATCGTCTGTGCGGAAATTTCAAATTCTTCGCAATTTTCGTTTAAAGCTAAAAGCCCTTCTGCATTTGCACTTAAAATGACGGCATATTTTAGCTTATAATCTTGATTTTCGGCGGTTTCTATGAATTTGTTAAGCTCTTCGCAGGGGTTTTTCATTTTCAAAGTGCCATAATTTCCCCTATATCCCATTTTTTTGTCGTAGGTCAAAATTCCTTCCCTGAAGGCATCAAAAAAGGCTTGTTGAACCTTGTAATTCATTGTTGTTTGAATGAAAAGTCCGTTTGAAAAGAAGGCGTCTGTCCCGAAAAGTCCGCTTGTTTGCGATTTGACATAATCTGCGAATGCATTTGAGCCGGCGTTGTATTTTTCAACATTTTTATGGTTGATGACACGGACATCCTTTTCTTTCGCAAGAAGATACTGCGTGTTTGAAATGTGGAAGTTATCAAGCATTTGCTTTAAAACCCAGTCTCTTCGGGCTTTTGCTCTATCTTTCCTTCTGCGCGGGTTGATTTCAGAAGGAGCCTTCGGCATTGCGGCCAAAAGTGCAATTTCTTCAATTTCAAGCTCGTTTAGGTTTTTCCCGAAATATTCAAGTGCGGAAGCATAAACTCCGTAAGCACCTGACCCTAAATAAATGTGGTTGAGATAAATTTCAAGGACTTCATCTTTTGAAAATGCTTTTGAAATTTCAATTGCCAAAATTGCCTCTTTGAGCTTTCGTATAAGGGTTTTTTCGTTGTTTAAAAGCAGGTTTTTCACGACTTGTTGTGTGATGGTGGAAGCCCCCACAAGTTGCCCCTTGCCTGTTGTGAAAAAGATGGCATTTTTATAAACGGCCTTCAAAATTCCAAGAAAATCAATGCCTCCGTGGCTGTAAAAGTTGCTATCTTCGGCTGAAACGAAGGCATTTTTGACATCATCTGGAATTTCGTCTATTGGCACGAAAATTCGGTTTTCTGTCGCATAGTTGTTGATGAGCCTTCCGTCGCTTGAATATATCCTTGTTGTGAAGCTTGATTTGGTGGTTTTTAATGACTCAACGGAAGGCAAATCTTTTGAAATATAAAATATTCCAAACATTAAGGTTAGTGCGGAAAGGAAAAAAATGGCAATAAAGAAGTATGAAACAAGAGAAAAAAGGCTTAACTTACTTGCTTTTTCGTATTGCGTTTGAATTTTACTTTTTGCCATAAATTTGCCTTAAAGATGAAAAAAGTTTTTTGCGTTTTTTAGTGGAAATGACCTTCGTTTGGGTGATGAAGTCTGGCATTCCCCTATAATTTTTGATTATGAGACTGGAATCATACCACAAAAATGTTGCAAGTGCAAGAATTAAGAAGGTTAAATCAAATTGCCTTAGTTTATATTTAATGACGATTAATATGATGAAAATAACGGGCATTAAATGCAGGATATACCTTAAAAATGCAAGCCAAAATGGGATTTTCCTTTCGTCTTTTTCGTCCTTCCTGACAAGCTTTAAATCGGCAACTGTGAACCCTAGGGTGGCTCCGCTTGAGGAAAAGCAAAAAACATAGTAAAGCCCCCCAAGAACAATGATAAGGATGGAAATTATCACGATGTCAAGCCCGACACCTTTTGAAATTAAGTATTTCAGCATTTCTTCAATTGACATTTCTGGAAGGGGAAGAAGGTATTTCCATTTGAAGTAAAACCAAAGAAAAGCCACAATTGAGCCGATGAAAATGCGAATTAAAATTACGATAAGCGAATCAATAATCGCGGCACCATTTCGCTGAAAAAACGAAGGGTCGTGCGTGAATGGGTCGTATTCCTTTTTTTCGTTTGTGAGCGAGTATTTGTTTAAGTCTTTAATTTCCATAATTAGGGGTATAAAATGCTTTGCTTCCAGTTTTCGCCTTGTTTCTTGTAAATTGTGCGAAGGTGTAGGCGAAATTCCGTTCCTTCCCAAAATTCAAAACTTTCGGGGACGATTTTGAAACAACCCCAGTGATGCGGGCATTTCAAGGCTTCTTCCTTTGAAAGTTCTTGTGCTTTTTTGATAAATTCTTCGTAATTTTCAAGTGGGGCGGATTGATGAGAAAGAATTGCCCCTGCTTGGCTTAGCTTTGGTCTTGTTTTGAAGTATTCTTCGGCGATTTCCCTTTCCCCTTGTTGCGCTTTGCCTTCCAGCCTTATTTGCAAGAATGGTTTTTCAAGAAATATACATAAGGAAACATAAGGATTTTCCTTGATTTCACGAGCCTTTCTGCTTTCCAAATTTGTGAAAAAGTAAAACTGTCCATCAATGAATTTTTTTAGGTAGACAATTCGCACACTTCCTTGTGTTGCAAGGCTGATGGCTAAATTGGGGGAAATATCGTTTCCTTTGAGGGAAAAGCCATCTTTTGCGATTATGTTAAAAAATTCCGTAAATGGGTTTTCGTGCTTCATATCCGCTTTTTTGATGACTTGATGATTTCCTTAATGCACTTAAATTTTGAAAATAATTCGCACAAAATTTCGTTATTTTGCTTGCCTGACAAGGCTTTTTGAATTTCGTATTCAAGCATTCCACGAACTTCGTTTAGCTCAAGTTCTATTTCGGCGATTTTGCTTTCAAGGTGGTTTTCGTCTTCGTATTCTTCAATTTCTTCGCGCAATTCAAAGATGTAACTTGCGAGAGAGGGGGTCATCTTGATTTCTTCTATTTCAATGCCAAGATTTTTGAAAATATAATGAAGACGCTTTGTTTCTTTTGAAAGAATTTCGTAGGCAATGTTTAGGGTTGTGCTTTGAATTGAAATGACATCTTGATTTTCGTAATTATTTTTTTGCAGTAAAAGGAATTTTTCTTCCAGTGTGGTTTTATCATCTTCTTCAAAGGCGAACTTTACTGGAATTTCGAAAATTTTAAAATACATCATGTCCGTTTATTAAAAAATATGAAATAAAGTAGGCAATTTGCAAAGCCAAGAATGAAGTAAATTGTGAATATATCAACAAAGTAGGAAATGTTGTAATTTGAGCTGATTGTCAAGATGATGGTGAGCATTACTATGAAAACCGTTGCAAGGGAAGAAAGGACTATTCTTAAAACGGGATTTTTCTTGATTATGAAAAGTAAAAACCCTGCCCCAAAAATCAATGCACAGAAGATGAAAACGATGATTGGAAAGAAAAAATCTGCTATCATATGTTTGTATCACAGCTTACACCATATTTGCAATCGCAAGCTGAAGATGCACTTCCGCCCATTGCAGCATCACCCATTATTCTTCCAAGAATTGCATCAGCCCCAAAAAGAATTCCTGCACCAATGATGACAGAAACGATGGTAACGGGAGTCACTGGGCTTATTGTGTTTGCGGCAAAAAGTGCGATGGCAAGACCGATAACCATTAAAACTGCGACAATTTTTGCGATAGTTCCAGTAAATGCACGAATCATTTTGCAAATTAATGCGGCGATTGGGTTATTTTCTGCGAGCTTTAACCTTTCACTCACTTTTCCTGGTTGAACAGCCTTTTGACCTGCCTGTTGCTGTGGATTGACTTGCGTTTGCGTTGTTTGAACTTCAGGTTCACCGCTTAAATCAACGGCACTATTTGCACTTAAAAAAGCACCACTTAAAAAAGCGAAAGTAAGCAAAATTTTAAACATTTCCTTAAAAAAACTAATAAACTTCAACTAAACGCAAAAAAAATAAATGTCAACAATTTTTTCAATAAATTTTTTACGCAAGGAAATACGAAAGACGGTTAATGTTGATAAATCCAGCTTTATAGGATTTTTATAGGATATGAAAAACATTATGAAAGAGTTTAGTCTGCAGGATTTCATGTTTTGTGAAGAAAATTTTTTTAAAAACCCCCTTGACAAAGCAAAAAATATGAATTAGCATTAAAAATTACTACTTAATTTTTAGATATGTCTATTACGACAATTACACGTGAAAAGATTAGAAACATCGCTATAATCGCACACGTTGACCACAGAAAAACAACATTGATTAATGGTCTTCTTTCCCAAAGCGGAACGTTCAGGGAAAATCAGGAAATCGCTGAAAGAATAATGGATTCCAACGACCTTGAAAAAGAAAGAGGAATAACAATTTTAGCAAAATGCACGGCGATTTACAGGGAAGATTACAAAATCAACATTATTGACACCCCCGGACACGCTGATTTCGGCGGTGAAGTTGAACGTATTCTTGGAATGGTTGATGGTGTGGTTTTGCTTGTTGATGCTGCCGAAGGGCCCATGCCTCAAACAAAATTCGTGCTTTCAAAGGCATTAAAGCTTGGAATTAACCCGATTGTTGTCATCAATAAAATTGATAGGTCAGATGAACAGCACAATGTCGTGCTTGATAAAGTCTTTGATTTGTTCGTTTCACTGAATGCAAACGATACACAGCTTGAATTTCCTTTCCTTTTCGCAAGCGGAAGAAATGGTTGGTGCGTCAACAGCATGAACGAACTTGATGAACACAAGCAACCAAAAGGGGAAAAAAGCTTGAAATCCCTTTATGACATCATCATTTCTCATGTTCCAATGCCAAGTGTGAACGAAGCGGAAGAAGGCTTTACGATGCTTTCAACAATTTTGCATAAAGATCAATTCTTCGGAAGAACCCTTACAGGAAAGGTGTTTTCAGGCATTGGAAAGGTAAATGCGATGGTTAAAGCCTTGAATTTAAAAAGCGAAAAGGTTGAAGAATTTAGGTTGACAAAACTTTTCACCCATCTTGGAGTCCAAAAAATCCCCGCTGAAAGTGTTATAGCGGGCGATATAGTGACCGTCGCAGGAATGGTTAATGCCACAGTTTCTGACACAATCTGTGATGTAGCCGTTGCAAACCCTGTAAAATCCACTCCTATTGACCCACCAACAATGGCAATTACAATTGGTGTGAATACCTCACCTTTAGCTGGAACGGAAGGAACAAAAGTGACCTCAAGAATGATAAGAGACAGACTATTTTCCGAAGCTGAAACAAATGTTGCCATCACCGTGAAAGAATCTGGCGAAGGGGGAGATGCCTTTGAAGTTGGCGGAAGGGGGGAATTGGGGCTTGGTGTCCTAGTTGAAACGATGAGAAGAGAAGGCTTTGAAGTTTCAATCTCGCGTCCTAAAGTCCTTTTCAAAACTGAAGATGGACAAAAACTTGAGCCAATTGAAGAAGTTGTGGTTGATGTAGATGACGACTTTGCAAACACGGTTATCGCCGCTTTGAACCTGCGTAAAGGGGAAATGATGGAAATGATTTCAAGCAACGGAAGAACAAGGTTGATTTACAACGTGCCTTCCCGTGGGCTGATTGGTTACCAGTCAAAATTCCTGACAGACACTCGCGGAAGTGGAATTTTAAACAGAATTTTCAAGGAATACGCACCTTATAAGGGGGATATTGATACTTTAAGAAATGGTAGCCTAATTTCAAATGACACAGGTGAAAGTGTCGCATATGCAATTGATAAACTGCAAGATAGAGGCAAATTCTTCATCGGCCCTAACGAAAAGGTTTATCAAGGAATGATTGTCGGAGAAAATTCCCAAATGAACGACCTTGAAGTCAACATTTTAAAGGCAAAACAGCTGACAAATGTGCGTGCTTCAGGCTCTGATGATGCAATTAAGCTTGTTCCACCTGTAAAAATGACACTTGAAGACATGATGGCATATATTCTTGATGACGAACTCGTTGAAGTGACTCCAAAAAATTTGAGGCTTAGAAAAAAATACCTAAACCCAAACGAAAGGAAAAAATTCGGCAAGTAATTCTTGTGTTTAAAGGCAAAAGAGCAATCGTTAATCAAGAGTATAGGTAATAATAAAAACAAGTTAGATATTTTATCTTATCTAAAGTTTATTGAGGAAGTGTTGCATAGAGTTGATAATGAAAG
>CAZFPN010000025.1:5989-10380 GCA_964521015.1 uncultured Rickettsiales bacterium
ATAAACAAGCAATTATAACAGCCTTAAATGAGCGGAATTTTGCCGTAAAATATTTTTGTGATAACGATAGCGATGCTTACTTCCAAGATAGACTGGCAGAAGACTTAATCTTTTATTTTCCAACCATCAAAAGCAAATTTGTTTGCGATTTACTGCGTGGTAGAAAGATTTGGATGGGTGATAATTTTGATGGCACTGGCTTTGAAATAGGCACTTATTTACGAAGAGAGAACGATGAAGAAGACAAATCTGGAGTGGAAAACGTTGCTAAAATTTGGCTGGAGGCAATCAAAGAACATGAAGAAGAAATGGCTAGAAAAGTGAATGCTTTAGAGGAAAAGTTGAACGATTTTCTTAACAATCCTCCGTCTTATTTTCAAAACCAAATTTTAGAATCTAGTTTTCAAAATCAAATTTTAGAATCTAGAGTTAATGATTTAGAAAAGAAACTAGAGCTTAAAGAAAACAGCGTGAGGCTTAACTCAATAGCAAACTCCGCAGATGTGGAAGAAATGATGCAAACTATGAAAACACCTCCAAAATATTCAGAAATAGACCCTCACCCTGAAAAACCAAAAACTTTAGAGGAAAGAATTGAAGCTTTAGAAGAAAAAATTGAAAAACTCACGAAACCAAAGATAAATTTAGACAATCTTCCACAAGGAAATTACTCTCTAAATTTACAAACCCCTCAACCTAAAACTGATTCTTTCGTAAGAAAAATGCTAAATGTTCTATCGTTTGGCTGTATTAGACGCTAAACCATAAACTTCCATAAACTACTTCCTAGATTTTCAAACAATAGGTAAAAAAAGACTTCAAAGATTGATAGACAGGAAAACATCCTTCGTTTTAAATATAAAATTCCTAGAGCATAAACGACAAACACCTATATTTCCTAGAAATTTCCTAGGTATTTTTCCGCGGTTTTTAAGGGTCGTAGTGTAGATACATCGCAAAACCAAGGAAATAAGCTAAAAAGCAAACAGATGTATGCGTCTACGAGACTTAAATGCGCGAAAAAATAACAGGAAAGAGCAGGAAAGATAGAGCATAAGGCAATCAAAAACAAAAGCGAAATCAAAAGCAAATTAAAGGACAAAATTCATCAGCTTTTCCTTCACAAAAATTTCCTTTTTAATTTCCTTACCTTCCAAGTGCTTTATAATTCCTGCATCTTTCATCGCCTCAAGCCTTACTTCCTCTTGATTTAAGCCCTTTTTTAGTGTCAAAATTCCTCTAACCTTTCCATTCACCTGAATTGTGATGTTGCAAGTTTCGTCTTCAAGTAAAGTTTCTTCAATTTTGGGGAAAGAAGAAGCATCAAACCCAAGCAATTCCGCCACTTCACAAGCTAAATGAGGGGTAAAAGGTATTAACATTGAAGTCAAGTAAGGGGCAAGAAACCTCGCATTCGCTTTCGGCAGGGAAAACATTTCATTTGAAAGCTCACGAATTCTTGCAATCGCCTTATTGAAAGCCACATTTTCTATATCTTTTTCAAAGGCAGAAACAAGCTTCATCGCCCTTTTCATCACACCTTTTTCAGGCTCCTTCGCCCCTTCGTTTAAAGATGTCAAAAATCCATAAATCTTATTCAAAAATTTGTGAGAAGATGCAACCCCTTCTTCGCTCCATTCCATATCCCTTTCTGGTGGGTTATCAGATGCAATAAAAAACCTTGCCGTATCCGCCCCAAACTTTTCCACAATTGTCGCAGGCTCAATGACATTCTTCTTTGATTTACTCATTTTTATGCTCGCCCCCACAACAAAACTTCCAAAGGGCATCGTGCTTGCTTCTTCAGGTGTCAGCCACTTTCCTTCAAGAGTTTGGTAAGTTTTATGACAGACCATTCCTTGAGTTATCAGCCTTTCAAACGGCTCATCAAAGGGAATTGGGTATCCGCATTTTTTCAAAGCACGATTAAAAAATCTCGCATAAAGAAGGTGCAAAATCGCATGCTCTATTCCGCCAATGTAATCATTCACTGGCATCGGCTTTTGAAAAGCGGAGCTTTCGCCCCCTTCGCCAGAAAACCTCAGGAAATACCACGAACTTTCAAAAAAAGTATCAAGAGTATCCGTTTCCCTTTCCGCCTTTCCTTCGCATGCAGGGCAGTTGACATTTTTCCAAGTTGGGTGCTTTTTCAAAGGGTTTTCCCCTACTTCAAAGGAAATATCTTTAGGCAGAAGAACGGGCAAATCACTTTCTTTCACAGGCACAGACCCACACTTTTGGCAATTCACAACAGGAATGGGGCAACCCCAGTATCTCTGCCTTGAAACCCCCCAATCTTTCAGCCTAAAATTCACTTTTCGCCCAAATTTCTGTAGCATAACCTCCTTCGCTTCCGCCGTATTAAGACCATTCAAATCGCCCGAATTAACCATTTTCCCAAAGCCAGTAAAGGGCAAAAATTCCCCCCCTTCAACAACTTTTTTAATAGGAAGACCATATTTCGTTGCAAATTCATAATCTCTTTCGTCGTGTGCAGGGCAACCAAATAATGCCCCCGTTCCGTAATCCATTAAAACAAAATTTGCTATATAGACAGGCACCCTTTCGTTATTTACGGGGTTGATAGCATAAAGACCAGTGAAAAACCCCTTCTTTTCCATCGTTTCAATATCTTCCGCCTTCGTGCTACCCTTTTCGCATTCTTTCACGAAATCCCTTGCATTTTCAAGCATTTTCGCCAGTTCATGCCCATAAGATAAAGCAATAAAAGATGCCCCGTGCAATGTTTCTGGTCTTGTCGTAAAAATACGAACTTTGGCACTATTTTCTGTTTCAAGTGCGAAATCAACTTCCGCCCCTTCGCTTTTTCCTATCCAATTTTCTTGCATAAAACGGACTTTTTCTGGCCATTTTGAAAGCCCTTTTAAGCCCTCAAGAAGTTCTTCGCTGAAATCGGAAATCTTCAAAAACCATTGAGAAAGCAGTCGCTTTTCCACCTCCGCACCGCTTCTCCACCCTTTGCCATCAATCACTTGTTCGTTGGCAAGAACGGTGTTATCCACAGGGTCCCAGTTCACAAGGCTTTCCTTCTTGTAAGCAATTCCGTTTTTTAGGAAGTCTATAAACATTTTCTGTTCGTGCTTATAATAATTCGGCAAGCAGGAAGTTTCCTCCCTTTCCCAGTTGAACGAAAAGCCGATTTTCTTCAAGGCACTTTTCATTTCCGCAATGTTTTGTAGTGTCCACTTTTCGGGGTGCGTTCCCTTTTCAATCGCAGCATTTTCAGCAGGAAGACCAAAAGCATCCCACCCCATTGGGTGCAAAACATTAAAGCCCTTCATCGTTTTAAACCTTGCAATCACATCGCCCAAAAGGTAATTCCTTAAATGCCCCATATGAAGCTTGCCAGAAGGATAAGGCCACATTGAAAGCACAAAATAATTCGCATTTTTCACATTAAAAACAGAGGAAGTTTCCCACCTTTCCTGCCATTTTCGTTCAATTTCACGAGTGTTATAACCCACTTGGCTCATATTTTTTAAATTAATTGATAATACATAAATCTAGAAAATTTAAAAAGCAAATGAATTTTACAGGATATTTACTGAAATTTCGTTTTCAAATTCAAGGGAATTGAGGCTTTGTGTCGTATAAAAAATGACACAATTTTGACTTTCAAGCTTGGAAGAAAGAAGTCCATAAATTTTTTGGAGCATTGTTTGGCTTAAAGAAACATCTGGAATTTTTGCTAAAAAAACATCTGCCTCTTTAAAAAAGAAGATGGAAAAAGGCAAGATAGCCCTTTCTTCAAACGTTAAATCGCTTAAATGCTTTGCTTTTTCAATTTCAAAATAATGGAAAAATGGCAAAACCAACCTTTCCGCACTGAAAAACCTTGAGACGATTTCCAAATTTTGGAATACCGTAAGTTCTTGCCTAAAGAATTCAAATGAAGGCAAAACTCCGAGGTTTTTCTTTAAAGAAGACTTTGATAGAAAATCGCAAAAATTATTCCACTGCATAGCATTGAAATTCTTTAAAAACACGAATGTTTTTGGAAAAATTGTGCAATGCAAATAAGAAGAACCTTCTTGATATTCTATTTTAAGCATTATTTAGATTTCAAGCTTGTAATTTGTTTTACTGCATCACCAACTGTTTTGATTTTGCCTGCTTCTTCGTCTGAAATTTCAATGTCAAACTCTTCTTCAAATGCCATCACAAGCTCAACTGTATCAAGGCTATCAGCACCTAAGTCTTCCATAAAGCTTGCCTGTTCGGTCACTTTTACCGCTTCAACACCTAAATGTTCTGTGATGATTTTCACCACTTTTTCTTTTATGTCTGTCATAACAACAATAAATTAATTCTAGTCAATATACAATCTAAAGCGAAAAATATTAAAATCAAGCTTTTTTTTCACTTCTTTG